>NZ_JAGWCT010000136.1:0-9173 GCF_020657815.1 Clostridioides sp. ZZV15-6597
AATTTCACTCCAAAAATAAGTATATCTTTTTTTATAATATGTGCTTGGCTAACTGTTACAATAATATATTTATTCTTCATATTATCTAAATATTTTAAATTTAAGAATTTAATCATTGATACTTCTTCTAAAGTAGAATATGAAAGTATTAAAAAAACTTACAAAAACCTATTAATTGAGTTAAATATAAAAAAAGACATAGAAATAAGATATACAGAAGAATTAGAAAGTCATGCTTGTGTAGGATTATTAAAATCATATGTTCTTTTGCCCAATTTAGAATGCAGTGAGGATGATATATATTGGATTTTAAAGCATGAATTAACTCATGTTAAAAACAAAGACATAGTAATAAAGTTTTTAATATTATTTACAAAACGTTTATTTTGGGTTAATCCTTTGGTATATATAATGAGTAAAAAAGTTGCAGATGATTGTGAGCTTTGTTGTGATGAAAGCGTACTTAATAATTGTTCATCAAAAGAAAGAAATTGCTATGGTTTAACACTATTACATGCTATAGAAATTGATAATTTAAATAAAATTGATATGTTAATAACAGAATTTAATAAATCTAACTTAGAAGTAAGATTAGAAAATATAAAAGAAAATGTAGAAGTGGAGTTATAGTAGGAATATTAGCATTTATAATTTCATGCACATCTTTTTTAGAAATTAATGCACAAATACCTATTTTAAAAGAAAATCCTAACGAAAATATCAAAAACATCGAAGAATAAAACAATTATGGACATGCCTTTACAGAAACTGTAGACTACACATATGAAACTGCTCCAGAAAAATACAGAAAGAGATATGAAGAATCTTACAAAATTTTAGGTAAAATTCCCCAAAAATCTGATAAAATAGAAGTATCTACTAATAGCGAATGAAGCTTAAGTAGAAATACTATAATTTTATAGGGGGATTTTATGTTAAAAAAAGTTTTAGCACTTTTATGTTGTTTAATGCTTACATGTACTAATTTAGCATTCGCAGAACAAAATGAAAATACTACAGAAGGGAATAAGATAGTCAATTTTGAGATTTCTGGATATACATTTAAGTATAAAGACGCACCAGATTTTGCAAAAGAAAACTATGAGCAGCTATGCAAACAATTTAATATAGTACCTCAACCAAATGATGAAGTATTTGTTTCAGATAAGAAATCTATGTTTAGTGATGAAGATATGAGTGCAGGTACATATTCAAAAAATTATGGAACATATAACCCAAGTAAAGCAACTATAACAATAACAGGTTCTAGAAACTATACAATAAGCACTAGAGACTTAGTTGGATATGGTCATATTACAAGTGGAAATAATGTTCATTGTGTCCAAATTATGCTATATGATATAGGGTATAATGTTAATATAGATTCACAGTTTGGCCCTATAACATATGATGCTGTAAAGAAATTCCAAAGAGCTTATGCCCTAACTTCTGATGGAGTAGTTGGATATAACACATTTGATAGAATGGCAAATCTTTTAGATATGTAAGTACATAATTATAAAAAAGGGGGTGTTTCAAATTTTTATTTTGAGACATCACCTTTTTTATTTATAAAAATTATTATCTCTAAGAACTTGAGCACGTCTACGATTAATTAAAAACTGTTTTAATTCAGTTAAGCAAAAGAATAAAATAGCTCTATTTTCAAATTCTGTTCTATCAACAGGTAGAGGTTGATTTTGCATACTAAGCATTAACCTGCCCAATTCTTCAAGAAGAAGATTCCCTGTTTCGGCTTCAAATTCAGTATAACCTATCTTATGTATGAAAGCAGATAGAATATGAGCTTGTGGTGGAGTAGAATTTAGTTGAGATATATAACTATACAAGTTTTCTAAGATATCCCGTTGGCTTTTTATAATATCCATATGTTCTAAGAAAAATTTAGTATCACTTAATAAAGTATTATTAATATTATCATAAGTTTCAGAAATACTATTATCAATAAGTGAATTTAAGGTATATAAATCTCTACTGAACCTATTTTCTTTTTTAGGATTTACAATAATATCGGCAATATCTATAAGCACAATACTCACTTCTTCTTGTAATTTTTTTTGAACTTCATAGATTTTATGTATATTTGTTGGAATATACATATTTATTATGACACCTATTCCAGTGCCTATTGCAAATATTCCAGCTTCATTTAAAATCCATTTAATAGATGTTTCTCCTTGGAGGAAGTAATGGGATGCGATTACTACACACATGGCAATAACATCTTGAATTTTTAATAAAAAACAAAGTGGTATAATTATGAATATAAATATTGAAAATGAAGTCAAATTATATCCTAAAATATTAAAACATAAATAGGAAAAAATAGTACATAAAAGAAAGCCATAAACCTTTCCAATAGAGCCTTTAAGAGTTTCTTTTTTAGTGTCCTTTACTGTAAGTAGTACTATAACTCCAGCGACCATTGAGTATTCTAATTTTAACAGCCAAGCAATAGATATAGCAAGAGAGCATCCAAGAGATAATTTTATTACTTTAAGTGAATTAATATTATTCAAATATAAACCTCCTGTAAACAAATATAATAAAGATAATTTTAACATAAAACTAATGGGGTTTGAAATGTAATTAATTATACTTAATTATTTTATTGCCCTATTTAGTTAAATACAATCAATATATTCATATTTTATAAAATTTTTTTATAAAAGTTTAAATTTACAAACTGCCATGAGACTATAAAATAGCAGTAGTTTATTAGAGAAAGAAAATTTAAAATTGATATTAAAGTAACAAATGAAAATAGTCAAAAATGTATATACTATTATTAACAAAAAATAAAATTATATAGTTAATGTAATTTTATAATTGGTTTGGTATGGTGATTTTTAACTTTTATGTTATACTATTTATAAAAGTAGGTATAAATATAAAAATACATAATTAAATATGTATGAGAAGTTTTAAATAGCCTTATTAATGAACTTAATTATTGTTAATAATGACAAATTGGAGGAGATAAACATGAAAATCACTGAAGGATATATGCCTTTTGAAGGTTTTAAGACCTATTACCGTATAGTAGGAGAAGCTACAGAAGGAAAGAAACCATTAGTACTACTTCACGGAGGTCCAGGTTCTACACATAACTACTTTGAAGTATTAGACAAGATAGCTGAAAGTGGTAGACAAGTTATAATGTATGACCAAATTGGTTGTGGTAATTCATTTGTAGAAGGGCATCCGGAGCTATTTAATGCGGACACATGGATCAAAGAGCTTATCGAACTAAGAAAACATCTAGGGCTTGATGAAATTCATCTATTAGGTCAGTCTTGGGGAGGTATGCAGGCTATTTGGTATGCTCTTGAGTATAAACCAAAGGGTATTAAGTCATATATTCTTTCATCTACTCTTTCTTCTGCAAAACTTTGGGAAAAAGAACAAAAAAGAAGAATATCATATATGAGTGAAGCTGACCAAAAGGCGTTACTTGATGCAGTAAATACTGGAGATTACTCTAGTAAAGAATATAATGATGCATTGGAAAAGTTTATGGAGATGTATTGTGCAGGGGAAGTAACTGAAGATTCTCCTGAATGTTTAAGAAGACCTAAAAAATCTGGTTCTGAAGCATATATTGTAGGATGGGGATACAATGAATTTTCTCCTACAGGTACTCTTTCTGGATATGAGTTTACAGATAGATTACATGAAATAAAGGAACCTTGTTTAGTAACTAGTGGAGCGATAGATTTGTGCTCACCATACATTGCAAAGACTATGTATGATAGAATTCCTAATAGCAAATGGGAACTATTTGAATATTCAAGACATATGCCATTTGTTGAAGAAAATGATAAATATATAGAGGTTCTAACTAAATGGTTAAATGAAAATGATTAAGCTTATATAAATTTATAAAAAGGGATTAA
Organism: Clostridioides sp. ZZV15-6597; assembly: GCF_020657815.1. NCBI lineage: Bacteria > Bacillati > Bacillota > Clostridia > Peptostreptococcales > Peptostreptococcaceae > Clostridioides > Clostridioides sp. ZZV15-6597. The sequence goes on from NZ_JAGWCT010000136.1 coordinate 3,918, forward strand.
ACTGATTGTTTAATCTCTTTTTTTTATTATTTTATTATAAAGGGTATTATTTTTTATATGTGATAAATTTTGAATAGAATAATCTGAGCAATCATAAAAAGGTTGCAAATATTTAGAGATAGATAAAAGTCATAAAACTTTAATAAATCATGTAAATTATTAAAAACTACTATAATTAACATATAATAACAGAGTTTAAAAATACTTAGTTTTCTAAGGTTTTAGAAATTTTTTTTAAAATTGGTATAATTATTCTGTTTAAACTTGCTTAAAAAGTATATTTATTATAATAAGAAACAATTATATAGATAGGAATAGATTATTATATTAATATACAAATAAAAATAACTATAGAAGGAAAGGCATATTATGGAAAAGTCAAAAGTTATTGAAATGATAAAAAATAATCCTAATATTATAGCAACTATAAATAATCCAGCTGATGAGATGAAACTACTAGCTATCAAAGAAAACGGACTTGTACTAGAATATATAAATAATCCAACCAGAGAGATGCAAGAATTAGCAATTAATAACAATATTAGAGCAATTAAATTTATAAATGACCCAACAGAAGATATGATGATAAAAGCAGTAAATGATGGATGGAGTATATTAGACTATATAAAAAATCCAACTGATAAAGTGATTAAATTAGCTATAAATCAAGCAGGGTGGGCTATTAAATATTCTAAAAATCCAAGTGAAGAGTTACAATTATTAGCAGTAAGAAAAAATTATGATTCAATAAAGTTTATAAAACAACCTTATGAAAGTGTACAGGAAGAGGCAGTAAAAATAAGTTATGATGCATTAAGATATATAGATTCTCCTAGTTATAATACAGAACTTATAGCTATTAAGAATAATGAGGCAGCTATTAACTTTATAACTAATTTAGATAAGAATAAAATATTAGAATTTTTAAAAGTAAATATTTTAGTGATTAAGTATATTGTAAAAAAAATATCTAAGGATGAGCTAGAAGAAGTATTAAAACAAGTACTATCAAAAGAAGATGTTGAAGAAAAGTATATTAGAGATTTTTTAAATTGTAATATTATAGATAGAAACAGTGACTATATAGCAATAGACAAGATGATGTTTATTTATAAATATGGAAGTAAAACAGCAAAAAAAATAGCTGTAGATGAAAAATTGAAAATTATGTAGGAGAGAGAAAAAATGAATTTTATAGATACATTAAAAAGCGTTGACTTAATATTATCCACTGGAGAAGTACCTCTAATAGTTGGTGAAAGTGGAATAGGAAAAACAGCTCTAGCAAAAAAACTTGCTAAAGAAAATAATTGGAGTTTGATTGTAATTGATGGAAATCTACTTAAAGAAGGTGAAATAGGAGGTCTTCCAACTATAGAATCTTATGTAGGAGTTAATTCTAATGGATATAAGACAGAAAAGAAAACGACAGTATATGCTGTTCATAATAAACTAAGAGAAATTGATGAAGAAATATCTAAAGGAAAAACAGTTATTTTATTTATAGATGAGATAAATCGTTGTGAGCATACTGTACAACAAGAACTTATGAATCTAATTTTAAATAGAGAGATTAATGGATATAAGCTACATGATGATGTAAAGATTTTAGCAGCAATGAATCCATCAAGTAAATATGGTTCAGACTTCGATTATCAAGTTGTAGATATGGATTCAGCTCAAGAAAATAGATTTGTTTGGTTAAATATGGAGAGTGACCATACACAATGGTTGAAATGGGCAATAGATGAAGGCATTGAAAAAAAGATTATAGAGTTTATTTCAACTTTCCCAGAATATCTGCATAAAACAAATGAAGATGATATAAGAGCAACTCCGAGAAGTTATGAAAGAGTTTCTAAAATTTATAAGGTTTATAAGGATAAAAAGAAATCAATTCCTAGAGCAGTATTTTTAAATGTTATAAAGGGGAATGTAGGTAAGGTTATAGCAGAAGAGTTTATAAGTTTTATTGAATCAGATTCCAGCCCATTGATATCTTATGAAGATGTTTTTTTAGGTGATACTATTGATGAACATCTGGTAGAAAGAGTAAAAAATGAAAGTCATACAAGACTTTATTTATCAGCAATAAATATTCTAAAAAATTTAGAATCAAATATGAAAAATGATGAGTATGAATCAAAATATTATATTGATAGGTTTATTGAGTTCTTAAAAATATATCCGATAGATTTAATGATAGGAATTATGAAGGATATTAGAAATAGCTATATTGAAGTGTATAAAAAAGCTATAGAAAATGAAGAGTTTGTAAAATCTTACTTTGAGTCATATCGTTTAATAAGGGGATAGTATATGGAAAATTATTTTGATAAGCAAGCAAAAGAACTCTATATTAAAGCTAGTGAAATTATAAATACTCATTCTATGCTAAAGGCAAATCGTGCTAATGAGAAATTTGAGGTGGATATACCAAAAGATTTTAAAGATGAATTTTTTAGTCTAGTAGATAAAGTTAATTTAAGCCTTATGGAAGAAAAAGATAATTTTTATGGATATTTTTTGTTTCAGATGTCAAGGGAGATAAGATTCGATATAAGTAGTTCTACAGGTGTGAATTTTAAAGGAGCTAAATACGTCATATACTTTAATCCAATAATTTTTTTAACTCTCAATATAGAACAAATGGAAAGTACAATAAAGCATGAAATTTATCATATAGTATCTATGCATTTAGTGAGAGCAAAGGAATTAAAAGGAAAGTATAGTACATTAGCCATTAATATGGCAATGGATATAGTAGTAAACAAATATTTGAATAATTTACCGCCATATGCCACTACTTTAGAATGGGTCAATCTGAAATATTCTCTAAAACTAGAGCCGTATGAGCCTTTTGAGTATTATGTAGAAAAGATTCAAACTGAATTAGATTTGTTAGAAGAAGATGAAGATGGTGAAGAAGATGATAGTGACAAGTATGGAAATATAGAAACTGATTATAGTCCAGAAAAAACTCATGATATATGGGAAGAATCCGATGATATAGATGAAAGAACTCTTAGAGAATTTACAGAAAAATTTATTGATAGTTCTCAAAAAGGTAAAATTCCAGCACACTTGGAAAATATGATAGCAGCCCTTAAAAATAGTAAAGGTGAATTACCATGGAATTTATATCTTAGTAGGTTAATGGGAACAGTTGAAAGCAACAAAAAGAAGACTATAACAAGGAGAAATAGAAGACAGCCTAACCGATTAGATTTAAGAGGAGAACTTAGAAGTCATAAAGCAGAAATAGCAGTTGCTATTGATATAAGTGGAAGTATTAGTGATGAAGAATTTAAACAAGCAATTAAAGAAGTTCTTAATATAGTTAAAAATTATAATCATGAAATTACTATTATAGAGTGTGACAGTGAAATTAGACGTGTATATAAAGCAAAAACTATAAAAGATATAAAAGATAGAGTTAAAATAGGTGGAGGCACAAAATTTACTCCAGTCTTCGAATATGCTAATAATAAAAAGATTAACTTATTAGTTTACTTTACTGATGGTAAGGGTGAAAATAAGCTACAAGTAATACCTAGAGGTTATAAAGTTTTATGGGTTATTTCTGGAAATGGAGATAAACTTTCACTGAGAGAGCATTATGGAGCAGTTAAAAAACTTAGTAAAGTTGAAACAAAAGATGATGCATTAGAGATAAATGATGTTAGAAATGATGGATACTCAATGAATAGCCAAGCACCAATTTTATAAATATTATACTGGATATGATTGTTATGATTTGTTCGATTGTCATGGTTTATTCACTATCAAAAATAATAAAAGTTTTACTTAGCTTAAAATCTTAAAATATGGTACAATTAGTATATAGTATATAGTTTTGATGATGTAAATTCAGTTGTCAAAACTATTTTTTGTTAAGGATGGTGAGGTTTTGTGTTTAAGATTGATGATTATATAATGTACGGAATGACAGGTGTTTGTAAAGTTTTGGACATAACAAACGAAAAAATTACAAATGGTGTACAAAAAGAATATTATGTATTAAGTCCCCTTTATTCTAATAATACAATAATAAAAATACCTGTTGATAATAAGAAAGTTCCAATGAGAAAGATACTTTCTGAAGTTACTGTGGCTTCGCTAATAAGTGATATACCAAATATGGATACATCTTGGATAGATAATGAAAAAATGAGAAGTGAGCAATTTAAAGTGATGCTTAGAAGTGGTAAGTGTGAAGAGTTACTTAAATTAATAAGAAGTATATACTGTAATAAAGAATATATAAAATCTCTTGGTAAAAAATCACATCAAGCAGATGATAATATGATGAAAGAAGCAGAAAGATTATTAAATGAAGAGTTTGCAACTGTTTTGAATATTTCTCCTGATGAAGTTACCTCATATATATCAAGTCATATACCGCAATAAAGTATTTTTTATATTATCTCCTACTTACAAAGTATAGCATAGTTAAAAATATAAAAAAAATAAAATAATATTTAAATATAATTTTACAATAAGTGCTTATGAATATTTTATTGCTATTTTTAATTATTTCAGAATATTATTTATTCACATTGCTTTTATTAAAAACTGAATATATAATAATATTATAGGAATCGTTAAAATGATGTTTATAATATATAATTCTTAAAAAATTAAACTATTATTGAAGATACTTTTTAATCAAGGGGATGGTTGAATGGTAAGTTTAATAAGTATGCTAGAAATCTGAAGTAAAATTAATAATATTATAAGAGTATTATCGTTTAAAGTATATGACAATATAAAATATATTTTAGTGTTGATTAATAAGGTGGCTACTATATTAAATAGAAGTCACCTTATTTAATTTTACCTATATCGTAAAAATTTATATTTTACTAAAGTAAAATAGATTAATTTAAGTTACATATAGTTTTAATTTCTCTGTAAAAATCCTATTTTTAGTTTCATATAAACGCACTTTGAACTTAATATCTATCCAGCTTATTATTTTTATATTATTGCTAGAATTAAGTATATTACTAAGCTATTTTTAAATATTAACATTGAATTATTTGGAATTATACCAATATAAACATAAGTTATATTTTATTATAAATAATACAATTTAGATATTTAAGGATTAATTATTTTTCATACATGAAAATATAGATTAGATAAATACTTTTAGTTTAGAAGAGTACATTATAAATATAATCGACAAAATAAGACTAAATATACCTTTATAATTTAAATTGATATATTTGTTGTATATTTATAGTGTAACTT
>NZ_JAGWCT010000137.1:0-9054 GCF_020657815.1 Clostridioides sp. ZZV15-6597
AATCCTTTCAAGAGTAAAAGCATTTGAGTGAAATACACTCATTGAAAATAATAATCCTGCTAACCCTAATGATGTCAATTTTTTAATCCCTTTCATAAAAAATACCCCCTATTTTTTTTTATAATTTTTACATTCATGCTCTATGTAATAATCAATAGCATTTAATATAAAATCTGTTAAATTTATTTTTTTAGAATTATCTTCATTCAATCTATCAATTATGTCTTTTAAATTCTGTTTTTCTGTTTCTGTAAGACGTATTTGTATATATTTATCTCTTTTTTCTCTATTTGAAAATAACATTTAATTTCTCCTTTTATAATTTTATATTTATAAAATAACACAGAACCCCTCTTTTGTCAATACGATTAATAAATACTTTTTGTATTGACAAATCGTATTTGTATTGTTATTATAATAAAAAAGCACTATAGCCCCAAAGGAGCATATAGCACTATACCTCGCAAGTACAGTATATATCTTTTTTGAGTTATAGTCAAAAAGGAGGATAATATGGATGATAAAAAAAATGTATTACTTAAACAATTAATTGTGATTGAAAATTTTTATGGTGAAGAAAAAATCACAGACATTAAAAAATTCATAGAATTTTTAAAAAACAACAACTTAGAATTTATTAATTTAGAAGGCTGCCCAATAGAAATTAACTTAAAAAAAGAAATGATTTCTATAATTCAAAGCATTGTTAATGAAAGGGTATTAGAATTTACATATGAATATCTAAAGCAAATAGAAAATAAAACCAATACTTATATATAAAAATATGACTTCCATAACATGGATGTACTCACAAATATACTGTCCATGTTATGGAAGTTTTAAATTACTAATGTAATTTAAAACGACATATTCATATATATAAGTATAACTTACTATACTTTGCACTACGTTGGCAAAGTGGTAAGCTCTGCGAGGCATTAAAAACCTATATACCAAAAGTGGTCACTTTTGGCACACCCTAGTGGTCTATTTAGACCACTAATGGTTCATTGATAAAACACTACATACAAACTCAACCTCGCTCAAAAACTCATATGGAGCATATTCTCCATACATATTTGGCTTATCTAAAACAACAATTTCAATCCCCTTATCAAGCATTGTTAATGATAAATATTCAATCAATGCACCTACTCTTTCTCCTCTTTCTACCTTTGATGCAATACAACCTACTTCACCAAATTTTTTTGCAACAATGTACATTACTTCACCTCATATCACTCAGATAATTTTTTCAAGGCATCTATATTTTCATCTATTATTTTATCCATTATTTTTTCAATACCTCTTTCATCACCATCAAGATACTTTTTCTTATAATAATTCTAAAACAATTATACTAGGTTCATGAAAATCAATTGAGCCTAATGCAAGTGCAGAATTAACAATCTCTTTTCTTTGTTCCTTAGTCGTATTTTTAATTGAATAATCTTTCATAATTTTCACCTTCCTTTTATTAAACCTAACGGTTAAAACCACTTTAACCTTCGGCTTTAAGTGGTTACTAACGCATTCTCCATATGCCAAGCCAGAAGAGGCTTGTCCTATATCGAATTTTGTTATTCCTATTTATTTTTCTTATTGACTATTTGTTTTTTTAATGCAAACCTAAAGGTTTTGTAATTGGACGCAGTTACCCACGAACTACTGTCCGTGGTTACTTTCCATATCTCAAACCCAATAGGATTGGTGGGTTACGTTCCCACAACGTTGGACTGATACAAGTAAATACTCCACTTGTGATTTAACACAGTCTACCAACACCCCGACAATAGACAGTATATTTGAGTATCTCCACTAAGTGTTGCCACCCCCATCTGTTTTTGTTTGTAGCCTATGGTCGCTACTCTCACCCCTTCGCACTGGTATCAGACAGTGTTATATGGTGTTAGAACTTAATCTAAGTGTTTAGTCGGCTACCCCTGTACTCTGTCGAGCCTTTCGGTTTGCACTTGGTCAAACACTCCTCCTTATAAAACCCATTCTATTAAATTTTTCAAATTAAATATGTATTTTGTTGCATTAAAAAACACCTAAAGTCTATATCTATACTTTAGGTGTACAACATTTCTCCTTGACTAAAATTATTTTACTTTATATACTATAATTATATTTTGTAAATAATTTCAGTTGGGTTAACTTTCCCTGATAGATTTAGCCTATCTTGCGATTGGATTATTCCTTAACTTCTTGGTACTGTTATACCAGTTGTTACCTTAAATCGCCTAGGAAACGATTTAAAGAACTGAAGTTACAGACAGCACTTACTTTTTGTAAGTGCTTTTTTATTTAGTTTTTATATATTTAAGTATAAATTCTTTTTGAGGATATAACAACATATTTTTTGAAATTTTTGCTAATTATATTTTAAAACTCCAAATTTATTAAAAATAATATTGTGATATAATTTCAAATAACAGACGTAATACATCTGTTATTACTGTGGGGGTGTCGTATGAACAAAGATAAATTTAATGAATTAGATATATCAGAACAAATAGAATATATAAATAATCAATTAGAAAATAATGAAACCTTGACATATATATGTAAAAATATAGGAATAGGCAGAAGTACAATAAGAGATAGATTTAAAAAGGCTAATTACAGTTATTCCAAAGACTTGAACAAGTATATACACGAATGTATAACAGATGTATTACAGAAGCCAAGTATAAAAAATAACAGATGTATTACGACTGATATCCAAAAAGAAAAAAATAACATTAGTAATACAAATGTTATACAATCGGATGCAGTAAGAGAAGTAATTAATAAGTCTGACAAAGAGATAAAAGATAATTTGTTAGATATAGTTTCTAATTATGATGTATTAAAAGAAATTATAGAGTTACACAAATGTAATACGTCCGTTATAAAGCAACAGATAGTAATAGATTTAGAGGATTCTGACAGTAAACTTACTACTCTAAGAGTTAATAGTAAAGAATTAGAGTTATTTAATAAGTTCTGTGATAATAATAAACAATTCAAAAAGATGGATTTAATAAGCCAAGCATTAAAAGAGTTTAGAGAAAAATATAAATAAAACTCACTAGTCTGAATCAAATAAAATAAAGTAAAAAATAGAAATGAGAGTCAAAAATCAAATATATTAAACTAATTTTCTAAATTATAATAACAAATTAAAAATAGTACTAACTTAATGAATTTAAGTTAGTACTATTTTATTTCTAAAAGTATTGAAAATACTGAAATGTGTTCAACTAATCCCTAAACGTCAATTTAGAGCATAGTTGTTTATCATAAAAATTTGAAAAATTGATACATTATTTTGTTATAAAACATTATTCAATTATCTATTATTAATAAAATTTAAAATTGATGAGGTGTCTAACAAATGAAAAAATATGATTTAATAACTATAGCCAGTATAATAATAACAATTATAAGTATTTTTTTAACTTTAATTGAAAGCAATAACTCTGATAAAGAAAATGTGGTTAATATAAATAATTGTGTAAACTGTAAAATAATAGATTATTAATATAACTAAAATGATTTAATTAAAATTAAGGTAGAGATATCATATTAAATATAATGATACCTCTACCTCTTTCATTACTACTATCTGGATAAATTTTTAGAAAACAGTCTATTATTAGGCTCATTTATACTAATAATCTCACGTTTTAAATCCATATCTCTATATTGTCCAAGAATAATATTTTTTTTCATAAAAATACCATTATTAATTCCAAATGACATTTGAAACCCTATTTCTCTTGTTTCATTACTATGGAAATAAATTTTATTTAATCCTTTAATCAGATTATTGGCATCTTTAAACCTATATGTGTCATTTGCTTGTATCTCTTTGATACTAGACTTATTAAAAATAATATATATATCATTGTTACTAAATTCTTCAATCACTTTTTCATATTCTCTTATTGTGTTATTGTATTTTCTTGATAAATTTTTATATTGTTTTTCTAACTCATTTATTTCTACTTCCTTTTCATCAAGAATCTTTTTATTATTTTTATCTTTATTTTCTAGTACTTTCTCAATATTTTTTTCACGTTCAGATATTAGTTGTTTTTGTTCTTCAAATTCTTCTTTTTCTAATTTTAATTTTTTTTCTTTTTCATAAGTCAATCTTTCATATTCATTTATTGTATTTAATTTAACTTCTAAATCCCTTATTTTCAACTGCTCATTATATAATTTTTCTTTAAGTTCTATATTTTCTTTCATTGTTCCTTTTAATATATCTATTACTTCATCATAATCATTCTTATATACCGTTTCTTTGCCTGTTATAAGGTTTTTTTTAACATTTACAGGTTCTAACTCATTAAAACTATTTAAAGGCTTCTCAAAGCCTTTAAATAGTTTTTTTACATATTCTAATTTGTTTTCTAATTCCCTAAGTTCTTGAATTTGTTGTTTTTTATAATCTTCTGGTTGCATGTGCCTTGCTTCACTATGCTCACGTCCTCTTTTTATGTCAAATCCCACTGATTGTAAGAATCTCGGTAATTCATCCTGTATTTTTTTTAATTCAATTCTTGTTATTAAATCTCTAGCACTTAGTTTCCCATCTGCTGTTATTGGAACAAAACTAAAATGCATGTGCGGTGTTGTTTCATCAAAGTGTACTGTAGCAGAAATTACATTTTTTTCACCATATCTATCTTTTAAAAATTCATATGCGTATTTAAAATATTTTTCCTTTTCTGATTGCTCCATACCCAGGAAAAATTCTGGGCTTGCTGAAATCACACTTTCACACATCAAAATTGCGTCTTTTCTTATAACTTTTCCCTTCGTCCTATTCTCTTTTATAATTTTTTCTACTTTTTCTAAATATTTTATTCTATCTTTATTTTCAAAATCTATATTTAGTTTACTTTTTGACACATCAATATCTTTATTTTTATAAGATTTATTTTGTCTTTGGTTATGTTTTTGGATACCAACAACATTATTTTTACTATACTTTGCCAAATGATAAACGAAAAATGCCATTATAAAAAATCCTTTCTACTCAACTGATTTTACAGGACCAAAGTGATAATCTTGATATAAATTCCCTTTTATGGTGATTTTATCACTAAAAATATTTGTACTTAACTTTCCAGCTGGAGTCCAAGAATCTGTAACAGTAGCATATGTAGTATATTTTAAATCGTTCAAGTACCAAAGTGGCGTAAAATGGACTGGATATTTATATGGACAATACTTGTTATTTTTAAATATGAAACTTGACTTATAATCTGTTTCCATTTTTCTCTGTAAAATCCTATTGTATTTTTTATAATGAAATTCTGGGAATTTCATTATAACATTTTGTCCACCTGTAACACTATCTTCTGGGGCATTATATGAAACATTACTATTTACTATGGTTTCTATTCCATAGCCAGACTTCATTTCGTATCCATTTTTTGTTTTTATCTCAGTTGGACAAAGTCTATCTGGAACTGTATTCATAGTAGCATTTATAGTTGCACTATATGGTATCCACTTCCAAACCCAATAGCCTTCATCAACCCATTCGCCTCCTCCGTCTCCATCCGAATAATATACCCAAACTGCTTTCCAGTTACAATCCCATTTACCCCATTCTAACGTTTTAGTTTCTTCATTTTTAGGTAGCTTTGGCATTTCAAATTTTCCTGTTTTTATATCAATTACATCCTTTGTTGCTAAATCTCTTGCAGTTGGATCAGGAGGTGTTTTTTCTTCTAACTCAACAACATTAGCTATAATCTTTGCTTTATCAGTGGTCGCATTTGAACTTACTTCTATAATTATTTTTTCTGGTGTCTTCGGTGTGTGCCACTTAACCCAGGCATATTGTTCTCCACCTTCCTCTGGCAAATATATATTATTCATATTGTAAGTTTGGTTTTTTATTTTAAATTTAACTGTTACAGGGTTATCTGGAGAACGATTAGATCCTTTTATTTTCACAGAAGATATAACGTCTGTATCTGTATGATATTCATACTCTTTGCCATCTATAGAAGGTTTCTCTTCTGGTGTTGACGGTTCTACTGGTGGTATTGTAACCTCATCATCTTTTGTAGGCTCATTATTAAAATAGACTATCCCTATACCTAACATTTTAATTATTGTAGCATCGTCTTTTGCCTTTGCTTTATCTGTGTCAGAAATTCCTTTCCATGCTTTGAAACCTAAATCATCTTTTTCTAAGAACATTGCTAAAGGTAGGTTTTTATGAGAAATACTCGCAAATTTATTTCTTAATTTATTTCCACCTAATTTTTTATTGTATAACGCTGCTTCCGTTGCAGTCATAGCCATTTTGTTCCCATTAAAAGTGAAATATGCAACAGGCTCTAATAATAATTTATACTCGCCATTTTGCATTTTTTCATAGTCAAAGTTAGTTTCTTTTGCTATCATTCTCTGTGTCCAATCATTACAAAAATATTCTTTAATCTTTTTTATATCAGATTTTCCATAAGTTTTACTAGAAATTATGACAGGCAATTTATTTTTAGGATTAATATAATTGTATTTTCCAGAATCAATATTTAATGCTTTACCTTCCCTATATGAAATTTTAGATACTTTTCCAAAATGTACTTTTACATTTATGCTCCTATTTGTAAAATCTATTGAAGTTGACACAGGTTTTTGAGTTTTATCATCAACTATTGTAATTCTTACTCCTTCATCACCAGCTGTCCAATAATTCTTCTTATCTCCACCACTTCCTGTACTTCCACCACCTCCATCTAAATTACCACTGCCATCTCCAAAAACAAATATTGGTATAAATAAAGAGATACAAAGAAATACAATTAATAATTTTTTTTTCATAATCTTTACCCTCTCTTTCTTAATCCATTTGACCTATAACTTTATTAAAATCTCCATTAGAATTACCTTCTTTTCCTTGTGATTCAGATGGTTCTACCCATCCAAATCCTTCTACATATACTTTTTCATTTTTATCTTTATTGTTTTTATTTTCTTCTGGATTGTTGTTTTTACTAGAATTTTCATCATTGCTTGGTTTTACTTCGGGGTTAATAATATTAGAATTAGGTTTATTAGATTTAGTTGGCTTATTAGGCTTTTTTACAGGTTCATTTTCTTTTTTTTCTATACCTTCTCTAAAATTTCTATAATCTTCATCTGTTATATTATTTTCCTTATTAATTTTTTCTGCCATTTTTATTTTTGCTTCACTACTTCCTTCATCAATATTAATTTTTGGAATATCAACATTTTTTACTTCTGCTTTTACCTTCTGACCAGTTTCTTTTTCTATCTGATTAGTTAAAGATTCTCCTTTATTAGAAGAATCCTTAAAAATAAAAATCGAAACTGAAAGTATAATCAATATAACACTTCCAATAGCATAATTTTTTTTTTTAATTTCTTTAAATTTCATAAATTTCTACCTCCCAATTTTACCTAAAAATTTAATTAGACTTAAATATCCTTTAAGGATATTAATGTAAGTATATATCCTTAAAGGATATTTATCAATACTATAATGATTTTAGTACTTATAATAACAATTGTTTATGTTAAAATATCTCTATAAAGGAGTGTTATTTATGGCAGATACAGAAAAGAAAACAATCAATAAAGATATTAATTTTAGGATAAAGAAAGTTAGAAAAAATCTTGGATTTACTCAAAAAGAATTTGCTAAAAAACTTGGTTTATCCCAGAATCATTTGAGCTATATAGAACGTGGTGAAAGAAAAGTTTTTCAAAATCTTATTAATGCTATTTTTATAGAATTTGGTGTAAATAGAGAATGGTTGAAAACAGGAGAAGGAAATGTATATGATAGTGCTGAATCGACAACTAGACATATGCTTTATAACGATAATAGTGATAATGATGATGTAACATTTTTATATGGTGACCTTGATAAAAAACTAAGTGAAAAATTTGGTAAAGATTTTGTAGAAATAATTAATGATTTTTATGAGATATTACAAGAAAGTAAAAAAGAAAAAGAGTAAAAACCAATTATAGTTTTACTCTTTTTCTAAATTTACATATCAGCTACGATTTTATTAAAATCTCCATCTGAATTACCTTCTTTTCCCTCTGAGTCAGTTGTCTCAACCCATCCAAATCCTTCTACATATACTTTCTCTTTTTTAGTCTTAGTTTCTGACTTTCCATCTTTAGCATCTAAACATTTTTTTATTATAGATTCATCTAAATTTCCTACTACAGTAATTTTAGATGCACGTTTTAACATTCTTTTATCATTACTTTCATTAACCAGAACTATTGGTTTATCTTTAACAATAGTTGAAGCAATAAGAGGATATACTAAATCTGTTCCACTTGCAATATAAAATTCTTCTTCCCCTCTGTAGAATGATTGTATTACTTTTCTATTGGTAGCATATCTATCTGCTCCACCTAATGCTTGTGAATTAGTATTTATAAGTATATCATCAGTCATATTTTTACTACCTCCAACAACATAACTTTTAATATTCTTATCAATTTTAAATGGTATTGTGCTTCCATTTGTAAGTATAATTGGTGCATTTTTCATTATTGCAACTGGTGCTATACTCATTGCATCTGCTTCGCCCTTAAAAGCATTAGTCAGCATTATCGTATTAACTTTTTTTATTGAGTTAATTTCTTTGGCAACACTATAACTTGTCTTAATTCTATCACTGCCTTGAAGTCTTTTAATTTCTATTCCCTTATCTTTCAAAATATCTTCTGTTGATTTATCTATAGAATTTTCACCACCAATTATATATACTTTTTTGGCTCTTTCTACCCTTTCAAGTGTTTCTTTTGGTATATTATTTTTTTGTGTTAATAAAATTGGTGCATTATTAACACCTGCAAGTCCACTTGCTGAAAGACCATCTGACATTGTACTATCTGCATTAATTAATATAGCAGTAGTATATTGTTGCTTATCTGCAATAAGACCAGCTGTTTCATATTTATTTTTTCCTTGAATCCTTTCAAGAGTAAAAGCATTTGAGTGAAATACACTCATTGAAAATAATAATCCTGCTAACCCTAATGATGTCA
>NZ_JAGWCT010000138.1:0-9010 GCF_020657815.1 Clostridioides sp. ZZV15-6597
CATTTAGATATGCAAAAAATAAAGTATCTATACTTATATACCTTGAGCAAAAATTCCTTATTTTTGTAATTGAAGATGATGGTGTGGGATTTAGTGAAGAATCTCTCAAATCAGCATTAAAACCTTTTTATAAAGATAAGACTTTAAATAATAACAACTCAAATTTTGGCATGGGTCTTTATATATCTAAAGTATTATGTGAAAAACATGGAGGTTCTATTTTTGTTGAAAATAATTTAATTGGTAGTGCTAAAATTACAATAAAGTTCTCAACAAAAGACTAGAGATACTTTAATTTTTAATCTGGATTTATCTGGATTTCCTTGTATAAAACATAATAAACTTTTAAGCTTTATTAACATGCACCCTATAAAAGTAGATAATTAATAAAAGATAAAATCTTAAACATAAATATATTCTTTTTATCTAGAATTTACTTCTATTTATATAAAAAGTTGAGAAAAAATTGAGTTTTATAACTTACACTCTTCTTATACAAAAAAGGAGAGTGTTTTTATGATTATAAAAGCAAAACAATTATCAAAAATATATGGTTCTAATAACAACAAAGTTATTGCATTAAACAATATTGATTTAGAAATAAATACAGGTGAATTTGTTTCTATCATTGGACCTTCTGGAAGTGGAAAAAGTACACTTTTACATATCTTAAGTGGATTGGATAGTCCTACATCTGGACAAGTATTACTTGATGGGAAAGATATGTATAAATATAGTGAAAAGGAACTTTCCACTCTTAGAAGAAAATATTTTGGATTTGTATTTCAACAGTTTAATCTATTGCCTGTTTTGACAGCTTCAGAAAATATTTCAATGCCTGTATTATTAGATAAAAGACAACCTGACAAAAAATACTTAGATGAAATTTCATCATTGCTTAGAATCTCAGATAGATTGCATCATCTTCCACATGAACTCTCAGGAGGTCAGCAACAAAGAGTTGCCATTGCTAGAGCATTAATTGCAAAGCCAAATGTAATATTTGCTGATGAACCTACAGGAAACTTAGACAGCACAAGTGGTAGTGAAGTTATGAATCTTCTTATTAAAACATCAAAGCAATTTAAAAAGACTCTAGTAGTAATAACTCATGATGATAGGATTGCAAAGCTTGCTGACAGACAGCTTTCAATAATTGATGGTATACTTATGGAGGTGAAATAGTAATGAAAAATTACCTTTCACTTTCAATAAAAGAGTTAAAAAACCAAAAACTTATGACTACATTAATTATTATTGCAATAATGATGTCGACTATAATGACAACTGTAGTAGGTCAATCAATTGGTATACTTCAAAATTTAAGAACTGAGCAAGCTCGCTCTTTTAATGGTGATAGACATGTATCCTTTCACCAGCTTAATAAAACTCAAGTTGATAAACTAAAAAAAGATAATAGAATCTATCAAGCTGGTCTTTCAACAACACTTGGTACTAGTAAAATAAAGAATACAGGTATCTCTATACTTGTAAAAGAATACGATAAGGTAGGACTTTCCAACTATCCAAAACTAATGAAATTAAAGTCTGGAAATCTTCCTAAAAATAAAAATGAGATTGCCTTAGATGAAAATACCTTACAGCTTATGGGAATAAAACCAAAGCTTGGTATGACTATTCCTATGGATTTAAATATCTCACTTTTAAATGATACAGAACAACCCTATAGTTATAAAACCAATTTTAAACTAAGTGGTATTTTAGAAAATGACTATACAGGCTATGCAAGTGGAATAGTAAATAGTGTTGTAGGTAAAGGTACATCAGAAAAGCTATTACCTAAAAGATATGCTTTATCATCATTGGATTTTAAAATAAAGCAACAAAATAAATTTCAAGAAATTGTAAATCAATTAGCTAGAAAAGTCAATATTCCTCGTAGTTCAATTCAATACAACTGGGTTTATTTAAATACATTAGGAATTAACTTTGAAGGAAATAAAAACAGTTCCAATAGTGATAGCATATCTATAATTATAGTAATATCTTTATTTGTTGCACTATTAGTACTACTAGCCTCTGGACTTGTAATCTATAATATTTTAAAGATTTCTGTTACAAAGAAAATTAAAGAGTATGGATGTTTAAGAGCAATTGGAGCTGAACCAAATCAACTATATAAAATTATTATTTTACAAATTTTATTTTTATGTGTTATTGCTATACCTATTGGAGCCATAATTGGAATTGTTTCTTCTGAAAGTATAGCTAAAATGGTTACAAATATCTTAAATCCAGATATATTTTTAGTAAATAATACTAAAGAAATGACTGAACTTATACATAAAAATTCAACAGGCTACTTAATACCACTATTATTAAGCGTTGGTATTTCACTAGTATTTTCATTTGTTGCAGCTTTACCATCAGCAATATATGCTTCACATGTTTCTCCTAAAATTGCTATGGCTGGTAACACTACCAAAATCAAAAGAAAAATTAAAATTAAACGAGAAAAACCAATCAAAAACTTCGAAAGACATCTAGCATGGCTAAACCTAAAAAGAAATAAAGGTAGAACTATAATCACTATACTATCATTATTTATGAGTATAACAGTATTTGTTGCACTGAGTGAATTTTCTAATGTATTAGATGTATCCAAATCGGTTAGCGACCTAAAAAAAGGAGATTTTTCTTTAACAAATGAAGTGCCTGGCTTTGATAAATCTACACTTGATAAAATAGTTAACATGAAAAATATCAATCGTACCTCTTTTATCAAATACTCTGAATATAAACAAGGAGAAATAAATACAGATATTAACTTTGAAAATGGTTCTGAAATGTTAAAAGTTATTGGAATTGATGAGCAAACTCTTAAAGAATTAATACCTTCTATCACAGATTCTTTATTAGAGGATTTCAAAAATGGTTCTCTATGCCTTATAAAAAATCCAATTGCTATTTCTACACCAGACACAAAATTTAAGGCTACAAACCTAAAACCAAAGGATAATATTACAATTAATAAAAAACAATTAAAAGTATATAATACTGTAGATAAAATGATTAATTTACAAGGTAATGGTTGGTTAAATGGTATTGATGTTATTGTATATGATACTGTATATGACACCCTAACAAATAAAGATAGATTCAGTCAGATAAATGTTTATGCTAAAGATAAATCAAGTTTAGAAGAAATAAAGTTATCTATTGAACAAATTTGTAAAAACAATCCAGGCTCTCGTTGGATATCGTACATTGAATCAGACAACCAACTTAAAGAAAGTTTTAAACAAATACAATTTTTAGCATGGGCCATTATACTATTTGTAGGATTGATTGGCACTTTAAACATTATTAACACAACTCATACAAACATTAATACTAGAATTAATGAAATTGGAGTTAAGAGAGCTATTGGTATGAGTAACAGTAGTTTATACAAAATGTTTTTATGGGAAGGTTGCTATTATGGAATATTTGCTGCTATATTTGGTTCAATTGCAGGATATGCCAGTGCTGTTATAATAAACATGGCCACTATAGAAAAAATTGATTTTACTAATATCCCAATTATTTCGATTTCACAAGCTACACTTGTTGCTATAATTGCATGTATTATAGCCACTCTTATTCCTTTAAGAAAAATTAAAAAAATGGATATTATTGATTGTATAGATATTATAGAATGATAATAATAAATTAATATCTACAAATAAAACATAATAAATTATCTTTTTCAAATTATAATTCTATAGCTTTTTTGATTATATATCTTTAAGACCACAAATATTGGTATCTCCTTTATTTATGGTCTTTTTTATGTTTTCATTTAGTGTCTATTTACATATTTTCTCATATCTTGGTATATTTTAGAGTTTAAAAGTAGCAAATTAGTAAAAACAGTATATGAGTTTAATACAATTTGTAAAATCAAACACTTTTTATAAAAATCACATTAATTGACTTTTAAATCCACAGTTATCTATTTCTTTTGATTTTCTACAGTCTGTCCTCCAGTAATATAATGAACATCTGTATCTTCTGTGCAATTTATAATGTTGTCAAAGTATATAGGTAAACTTGCTGAAAACAAAAAACTCTTACCTTGCTGAATTTGAAAATGTATATGTGGCTCACTTGTATTTCCGCTATTTCCACAGCTTGCTATTTGCTGTCCTTGCTTTATAAAATCACCTACACTGACTATAAAGCTATCTTTTTTTAAATGTGCTATTGTGCTGTATTCATTTGATGTATGCTTAATCACAATATAATTTCCCCTTATATCCGAAGCAGAGCATTGTACTTCTACTTTATTAGAAATAGGAGTGTCTTCAAAACTATTCTTAATTTCCACTACAATACCATCGGCAGGTGCTATAACAGGTTGATTGTAACAAAAATAATCAGTTACAGAAGTTCTGTTGTTGGAATATGATTTTCCGTTTCTTTCTATAACAAAGTCATAAGCATATCGTTGATTACATATTCCCCAAGAGTGTGAGTTTTCTTTGTCAATTCCTCCATTTGCAACAAGCCATCTTCCATTGAATGGAAGAATATAACCATTCACTGTTTTGTGATTGTAGACATTAGGTAATCGAAATAGATTTCTCAAGTAAATAATTGGTATCCCTATTAACATACCAATGTTTTGAAAAAGAAATTTTAAGTCTTTTACTTCTTGCATATCATCATCACATTTTAATACTAAAATAAGCGATAAAATAAAATCTAAAATAGCAAGTAAGAAAAATAAATAAAAAAGTTCCAACAATTTAATATTTAATATTGTACCAACAATTCCAATACAGCCCATCCAGTACATTTTCTTTATGATTTTAATAACCTTTTGCACAGAAAGCCAACCCCTTATAAATTCCAATTATATTAGTCATATATTACCATATATAGTATTATAAAGTCATTTCTTTTATGCTTTAAGTAAAAATATTTACAAAAAAATAAAGTTGCCAAAGTAAAATTAGATAGAGTTGCCAATTTTACTTTGGCAACTCTATCTAATTTTATATTTATAAGTTATACTTATAAGCTTTACTGTATGTAAATTAACTATACTAAATTTACTCTACCTAATTTAAAGTATTTATTAATCTATAAGATTATATTTCTTTAGACATCTAACATAATTTGCTACTAGATAATAATTATTTATATCATCTTCATCTAATCCTTTAAATACAGTTATTTCATCAGTAAGTTCACTACTCCCTTCCACAAAAACACAGCCTGTTTCAAATTCCATACCCACAACAATAGAACAAGCACTATAAACTTCTTCCTGATTTTCATATAAAGTCTTTGCGTTTCCTTCATTTTGAATTGTAAATACAATAGGTTTTAATTCTTTATTGCTCGGTATCTTTTTTGAAAAAGGTTTATTTAACTTAATATTATTAATGACTACATTGTTAAATTCTTCCGAAGCTTCTTCTTTTAGTGTATATTTTTGTTTTAAATATTCTATTAATTCTAAAGTAGACTTAGAATTTACATTTAAAGTACTTCTATATTTTTCATATACAGATTTCCATTCTCTAACTTTTTGTTGTGATATTTCCTGCGTATCTGTATTTATTTTTTCTTCTGGCATTTTTTTTATATAAAATCTCCATCCCATCTTTATGTAATCTTATTGATACATTTCATTTAAAAACCTTAGTTTATTAATTTTAATATTTCTATCCTACTTCTAAAAACTTTACAAGTCAATGTAATTTTGCTATCTTTGGTTTATAACAGTTTAGAATTAATTTCTTTTATAATGGTAATAGATTAATATTATTTCTGGAGGGCATATTTATGTTTTTAAATAGAATTGAACTTTTCAAAGGATATTCCTTAGATAAATTTAACGAAATATGTGATATATTATCAGTGAATAAAATTGAATATAAATATAAAGTACGCAATAATGTTTACTCTAAAAGACTTTCTAATAATAAAATGGTTCTTGGAAATTTGGGTCAAAAAGAAGACTTTTCCTATGAATACTCAATTTATGTACATAAAGATGATTATGAACAAGCATTTGCTTTAATAAATTCTAAATTTAGATAAGTTATTATTTAATAAACATGACATTCTGTTGTCATGTTTATTGTGCTATTATATTTTTAAAATTCTTTTGCTTTACAATTACTTTTTATAGTATTTAATGCTTAAAATTAAGGAGGTTAAACATATGAAGATAAATATAAAATCAACTTTAAATGAATTTATTAAAAATAATAATCTTTTTGAGGATAATGAAATCTTATCATATCTTCCCAATATAACAATAGATACAGACTCTATAAAAACTATAATGATTAACGAAGTTGTCCCAAGTAATCCTAATGATGATTTTTATAGTTTAGATGAGCATGCTGACTACTTAAAAACTACAATCCCTTTATTCCAAAATGCAGGTACAAAAGTATCTAGTATAAATGAGATTTTAAATCTAGGCATATATATAACTAATGCAGTAAAATTACCTAAATCAGAATATACAATAACTCGTGACACCATTCAATCGCACATGCCTATTTTAGAAGAAGAAATTAAATTATTCAGTAATCTAAAAGTAATAATGTTGATGGGAGATGTAGCAAAAAAATCTTTTAATATGATTACTAAAAAACATACAAAAAAGAATGCAGTTCCTTCTATTTCAACATATAAACTTCGTAATAGCGAACTTTATTATGATAATTTACGAATATTTCCATCATATATTATGACTGGTGGAAACTTATTGATTGAAAAATCAAAATTCGAAATGGCCTCAGAAGATATTCAAAAAATGATAGAACTTATAAAATAATAAAAAAGTGCCTCATCAAAAACGCTTTGAGGCACTCTACTTTTCAAGCTATAATGTATAATTATATTACTCTTTTTTATAGTAAATTTAAATTTTTTTATATTATTTATCACTAAATTTTAATATTGTCCATCATTAAATAAATTAAACTTATCTATTTATCTAAAAATATATCCTTCACAGTAACGTCTGGATGGTGATACTTCTTCCTATCTGTCAAAAACGATTTTTTTATATTAATTGCCTCTTTGGGACACCAATGGAAACAGGCTAAACACCTTTCACACTCATTACCCCACTTTGGCTTTCTGTCAACTATACTTATGTTTTCTAATGGGCAAACTCTTTTGCATGTCCCACACCCATTACACTTATCTTCTGCAAAAAATTTAGTAGTGGCAATCTGCATGTTTTTACCCACTAGACGAAGTGTAAAACTGTCTACATATGACTTTAAATTATTTTTTCCTTCTATCTTTCCACTCTCTAAGTTGTTGATACACTTTGTTATTTCTGACACTCTATTAGTAAAGTTTCTTAGTCTCTCTTCTTCAACATCTAAAGGTGTTGTCAAAGCATTTCCAGGCATATCAATTACAAAACCAGCAGATAGCTCTTTTCCTTTTTTCTTAAGTAATTTGTTTATAGTAAACAAACTATGGCCAGCCACTCCATTACATGTAGCAATAGCATATATATCGGGATTGCTATTAAAATTTAATTTATCTATAAAAGACTTTACTATATCAGGAACATCAGCAAAATAAACTGGAAAAACAATTATCAAGATATCTTCATTTACGTCTATATTTCTTTCTTTTCTATGTATAGCTAAAGGTATTAATTCTCCATTTTCATTTAACATTTCTTTTAAAGTCTTTGAAACTACTAAAGAGTTTCCCGTTCCAGAAAAATAATAAATCTTAGAACTCATCCTTATCCCTCTTTCTATTGTTTTGTATCATCAATGAGTTAAAAAGACTTCTTAAAACATAATTTATACTTATTTACTGAGTTTATCCAAAGCTTCAGTAAATAAAGACAGTTCCTCATCTGAAATAGATTTAAATGTCTCTGTTGCATATATGTCTGCAATTTTATTTAATGGCTCTTCTAATTCTCTGCCTAAATCTGTTAAAAATATTTGAAACTTTCGTCTATCTTTAACATCTACTTTACGAACACTGAACCTCCCATGACTAAAGTCACAGGGTTCCTGCTTCATAGAATTTTGCATACTAAAATATGTCTTACCAATTCTCCACAGGCTATCCCCGTAGTTCCTACGGTTCTTACATAAGTTATCTATTTTAAACTGTTATTAGTCTTAATCCTTCTTTTAGTATATTTATACTTGCATTTATATCTCTATCGTGAGTTACATTACAACAAGGACAAATCCATTCTCTTATATTTAAATTCTTAACTTCCTCGTTTTTGTACCCACATTTATTGCATATTTGTGAACTTGCAAAGAATTTACCTACCTTTACAATTTGCCTACCATACCAATTAGCCTTGTATTCTAATTGGCGAACAAATTCTGACCATGACACATCAGAAATTAAACGAGATAGTTTACGATTTCTAGTCATATTCTTTACTTGTAAATCTTCTATGCAAATAATATCATTTTCTTGTATTAATTTAGTAGATAGTTTTTGTAGAAAATCCTTTCGCCTATTAGCTATATGTTCTTGAAGTCTTGCAACTTTTAATCTTGCTTTATTTCTATTTAAACTACCGATTGTTTTTCTCGATAATTCCCTTTGTAATTTAGCAAGTTTGTTTAATGACTTCTGAAGATACTTAGGATTTTCTATAAATTGTCCACAACTTGAGATACAAAATTCTTTAATTCCTAAATCTAAACCTACCTGATTATTAGTATTTTCAAATGCTTCAATGTCTATATCAGTACAACATAATGATACATAATATTTACCACTTGGCTCCCTAGATACAGTAGCATTAAGTATTCTCCCTTGAGGTACTTGTTTATCCCTTACTTTAACCATACCAAGTTTAGGTAATTTTATATATTGACTAAAGTACATAATATTTCTATTTGTAAAGTTCGTTCTATATGAAAATCTATTAGTTTTCTTTGATTTAAATTTAGGAAATCCTGCATTTTCTTTAAAGAATTTTTTATATGCGTTTTCTAAATCTTTTAAGGTGTTTTGTAGTGAAAATTTGTCAGGTTCT
>NZ_JAGWCT010000139.1:0-8902 GCF_020657815.1 Clostridioides sp. ZZV15-6597
CACTTAAATATACCTCTATTTTAATAATAAAGTATATGAATTTTTAAATAATACTTATAGGATAAAGTTTAATGTTAACTAAATACTAAGTTATACAAATAAATTATAAACAAAAGTTGTTAAAAAACAAACAACAAAAGCAAGTACAGTAGGCATTAAAAATCCTAAGGCAGTCCATTTTAAACTTCCAGTTTCTCTTTTTATAGTCAAAAGTGTTGTTGCACAAGGCCAATGAAGTAAGCTAAATAACATAACATTTAAAGCTGTTAAATAAGTCCAGCCATGTTCTCTAAGAACTTGACCTAGAGCGCTAAAGCTATCTAATTCTATCATAGAACCAGTTGCTAGATAAGCCATTAAAAGTATAGGTATAACTATCTCATTTGCTGGAAATCCAAGAATAAAAGCCATTAATATGAAGCCATCTAGACCAATTAGTTTAGCTAAAGGGTCTAAAAAGTTTGCAACATGTGATAATATGCTCAAATCTCCTATATAGATATTTGCAAATATCCAAGTTATGACACCAGCAGGTATAGCTACCATTATAGCTCTTCCTAAAACAAATATTGTTCTATCTATTATAGAAGTATATAAAGTTCTACCTATTTGAGGAACTCTATAAGGAGGAAGTTCTAATGTAAATGTAGAAGGAACTCCTTTTAATAATGTTTTGGAAAGAGTATAAGAAACCAACAGTGTTATTATAACTCCTAAAATTATTAATAATGTTATACAAAATGCAGTTGCTATACTAGATACAAAAGAGCTAGTTATAACAGAGCTAAAAAATATTGTAGATATGGCTATTAAAGTAGGAAAACGACCATTACAAGGTACAAAGTTATTTGTAAGTATAGCAATAAGTCTTTCTCTTGGAGAGTCAATTATTCTACAACCAATAACTCCAGCAGCATTACATCCAAATCCCATACACATAGTCAGGCACTGTTTACCATGAGCACATGCTTTTTTAAATAGATGGTCTAAGTTAAATGCAACTCTTGGCAAATATCCAAAATCCTCAAGTAATGTGAATAATGGGAAAAAGATTGCCATAGGAGGTAACATTACAGAGATTACCCATGCTAAAGTCCTATATAATCCCAACACTAACATGTCGTTTAACCATGATGGACAATTAATGCTGTTTAATATATTTGAAATACTTGGCTCAAATCCAAGTAATAAATTAGATAATAAAGTGGATGGATAGTTAGCACCTTCTATAGTAATCCACAGTATAGTACCTAATAATAAGAGCATTATTGGCAATCCAAATATTTTAGATGTTAATATTTTATCTACTTTTTCTTCTCTATCTGTTGATTTTTTAGCATTATTAGAACAGCACTTATCACTTAACTTTTTAGCATAATCATAATTGATTTTAGTAAATTCATCTCTAGTCTTCTGTTTGTTTATATCATTTGGAATTTTTTTCTTTACTTCATTAATAGCATCTATAGAATCTTTATCTATATAATTACTCATAGATTCAAAAATACTTTCATCGCCATCAATAAGTCTAAGACCCAACCACCTAGAATTTATATTTGGCATGATATCATCTAACTCTGATTGAATTGATTTTACTGTGTTTTCTATATTTTCGCTGTATTTTACTGGCTTATTATTAAATTTATATCTATCAAAAGATACATCGTTTAAAGTCTCTAATAGCTCATCCATACCAGAACCATTTCTTGCAGCAGTTAAAACAACTGGAATTCCAAGAGATTCCTCTAAGAAATCTTTATTAATATTAATACCTTTTTTTCTAGCTTCATCTATCAAATTTATACACAAAATGACTTTATCTGTGAGTTCCATTACTTGAAAAACTAAATTTAAATTTCTTTCAAGACATGTAGCATCACATACTACAATTACTGCATCTGGATTACCAAAACATATAAAATCACGAGCTACCACCTCTTCTTGTGACAAAGCAAATAGAGAATATGTTCCTGGTAAATCTATTAATGCATATTCTGTATTTTGATATTTGAAACTACCACGAGCTGTAGCTACAGTTTTTCCTGGCCAATTTCCAGTGTGTTGTCTAAGTCCAGTAAGATGATTAAACACAGTACTTTTTCCTGTATTTGGATTACCAGCTAGTGCAATTACAAACTGGTCTTCCTTGTTATCTATATCAAACATGTCTTTTAAAGAACTCATTTTAGTTGAGTTGTGTGTTAAACCCATATTAATATCCTCCTGATATAAAATTTTAAATGTCAGAAACTAATATTAGTCTACTTTCTTCTTGTCGTAGAGCTATCTTGCTACCTCTGATGTTGTAGACAGTTAAATTATTTTTTGGTCCTTTTCTAACTACATTTATAACAGCTCCTCTAGTAAGACCAAGTGCCAACATTCTCTCTCTTAAATTACCACTAGATAATATATCTTCAACTTTAACAGTTTTTTTCACTTGAATATCATTAAGGTTTTTCATAGTAGCACCTCCATGCATGAAATTTAGCCTGAGCTAATCTTCTTATTCTAAACTATGCATTACATTATTACCTTGTTACTTTTCGCAAAAAAAAGATAGGCAATATGCCTATCACAAAGTTGGGTATAATTCTTACTTTTGGGGAAAGTAGAATATAGAATAAAAATTAACATTTTGAATCTATATAATTATTGAATTTTGATAATAAAAAAGTCAGAAAGCGCAAAAGCCTTCTGACTTATATAAGGTATTTTCAAATACCTAGATATCAATTCAATATTTAATTTATGATTTAATTATATATTAACAATGTTAGCTTGTCAACACTATAATCTCATTTTAATATGTTCAATACCTGCTTCATCATATACTTCTGAAATTTCTTTAAAACCACAAGATAAGTAAAGATTTTTTATGTAAGCTTGTGCTGATAAGGTTATATTATTTTCATGCAAATTAACTTTTACAAAGTCTATAGCACAGTCCATCATTTGCTTTGATAGCCCTTTTTTTCTATGAGTAGAAAGAACTAAAACCCTACCAATAGAAACATCATTATAAGAACTATATTCTTTAGGAATTATTCTGGCATAAGCACAAATCAATTCATTGTCTTCTAAAAATATATGATAAGAGTTTTTGTCTATATCATCGTAATCATTTAATGAAAATATTTTTTGTTCACACGCAAATACTTCATATCTTGATTTGGCTATTTCGTAAAATTCATTTAAACTCAAATCATTAAAGTGTTTTATTTTAAACATAATAATTACCTCCTAAGTATATTAAAAACTTAATATTAAGATATATTATACCATTTTATAATTTTTAACAGAAATACTTTTATTAAAATATGTATGTGTTAAAAATATTTTAAAAAAGTGTTATACTGTATTAAAAATAAAATATTAGTTAGAAAAATTATAGTTTGTGGAGGAGTTGTTTTGGATACTACTAAAAAATTAACTGAAGCGGCTTTATTGTCGTCTTTATTTATAGTAATAACAATTATAGCTGTAGGTACTGGATTTGGATATGCCATTTATTTAGATTTTATAGTGCCAATATTTTTTTGTATAATATGTTTAAAGTGTGATTTAAAGTATACTGTTTTATCTGGAATTACATCACTTTTAATAATTTCCTTGGTGCTTGGAAATTTGGGAACTGCTATTTGGGCAAGTCAGAGTGTATTACTTGGTATAATATGTGGTTGTTTGATAACTAAATCATCAACAGTTATGGATGATTTAGTATATGGTTCAATGCTTGGAGTCATTATAATGGTTTTTATTGATATATATGCTTCAGCACTAATAGGATACAGTTTTATGAGCGAATTTCAGGGATACAGCAAATTGATTTATTTTCATGGATATGCAGATTTTATTTATTACTTAATGATAGCACTATTTCCTTTTGGAATGGTTTTTTGTATATATATTTTAAGTTTAGTTATAGGACATAAATTACATATTTTAAGTTCTAATTCTTTAAAAAAGTTTTTAGTATTTAAAAATTTTAGACTTTTAAATCAATTTTTATGTTGTTCAAAGAAAGTTTTTTATATGTGTGTCTTTTATTTAACTATCTTTGAAATTACAAATATATTGAATATTAAAACTGAGTTAGTTTATTTAAAAACAAGTTTTATATCAATTGGGTATTTGTGTACGTATTTTGTCATTAGAGATTCTTGTATGTCACTGCAAAATTTTATAATAACTAAATTTAGAAAAGTAGCATATGCTAGAATTTCTTTCTTGATAGTAGTTATATCTTTATTTCTAATGTTTAAGATAACTGTTATTGGATTAATAATTATAAATGCATTTTTAAATAAGAAAATGAATGTAAGATTGACTCAAATTAATATTGTCAACAAACAAATAAATATTTTAATTGAAAAATAAACTTTATGCATTGGTAAAAAATATAAAAAAATAGTATAATGTAAAAAAACATGTATATAATAATAAAAAAGGTTGACAAAATGTAAAAATAATAATATATTATGAGTAAGTTAAGAAAAACTTCTTGTAATTGATGAAATAATCTGAATATATAAATGCTGTGAAGAGAAGAAGTAGAGCTGAATTTTATTTAACAGAGAGTTCCAGTTTGGTGAAATGGAATAAATTGATTTAGTTTGAATACATCTTGGAGCAATGTCTCTGAAAGATAACAACCACTAAGAGATATCGGAATAGTACACGTTATAGTATATGAGTAAATAAATTATACTCTATAGAGATTAATATCGTGAGATATTGATGAACTAAGGTGGTAACACGTAAGCAATGCTTTCGTCCTTTTAACAGGATGAGAGCTTTTTTTATTATAAAAATAAAAATCATAGATTATATAAATATTTTAGGAGGTATGAAAATGAAATCGATAGACGAGCAAATACGAATAATTATGAAAGGTGTAGACGATTTAATAGACGAAAAAGAGTTAAGAGAAAAGCTTATCAAATCAGAAAAAGAAGGAAAACCTATGATAGTAAAATTGGGGTTAGATCCAAGTGCTCCAGACATACATTTAGGTCATACAGTAGTTCTTAGAAAAATGAAACAACTACAAGATTTAGGTCATCAAATAGTAATTATAATTGGAGATTTTACAGGTAAAATTGGAGACCCAACTGGAAAATCTAAAGCTAGAAAAGCTTTAACAACAGAGCAAGTTCTTGAAAATGCAAAAACTTATGAAGAACAAATTTTTAAGGTTTTAGATAAAGAAAAAACTATTGTAAGATTTAATAGTGAATGGTTAGCTAAATTAAACTTTGAAGATGTAATAAAATTAGCTGCAACTATTACTGTTGCGAGAATGTTAGAAAGAGAAGATTTCAAGAAGAGATATGAAGGACAAATGCCAATATCAGTGCATGAATTTTTCTATCCATTGATGCAAGCATATGATTCAATAGCATTAGAAGCTGATATAGAGCTTGGTGGAACTGACCAAAGATTTAACTTATTAATGGGAAGATCATTACAAAGAGAATTTGGTATGGAATCTCAAATAGTAATAATGATGCCTTTAATAGAAGGATTAGATGGAAAAGAAAAAATGAGTAAGAGTTTAGGTAACTATATTGGAATAGATGAAGAAGCTGGAATAATGTACCAAAAATCTATGGAAATTCCTGATGAACTTATAATTAAATACTATAATTTAGTAACTGATGTTCATCCTGATGAAGTTAATAAAATTGAAACTCAGTTAAAAGATGGTTCAGTAAATCCAAGAGATATAAAAATGAATCTAGCGAGAGAAATAGTAACTTTATACCATGGAGAAGAAGCTGCTAAAGAAGCTGAGGAAAGATTTAAATCTGTATTCCAAAAAGGTCAAATACCTGAAGATATACAAACAATTCAAGTTAAACAAGAAGAATTTGATTTAATTGAAGTATTAGTTTCTAATGAGCTTGTTAAAAGTAAGAGTGAAGTTAGAAGACTAGCATCTCAAGGTGGAGTAAAAGTAAATGGTGAAAAAGTGGAAGATTTAAGTACAGTTGCTAAAGAAAGCGAACTTGTTGTTCAAATAGGAAAGAAAAAATTTGTAAAAATAGAGTTAGTAAAATAGAGTAAAATAAAAGCAAGTTTATTGATTATATAAAAGTACAATCAATGAACTTGCTTTTTTATTATATTAAGGTTTTAAATTGGTAACCATTATCTTTAAAATATGTTATAATTTGGTCTAGTGCATTTACTGTTTCTTGCTTTCCATAAGTATCATGCATTAAAAGTACAACCATTTCTTTACCTTCAGAAGATTTCTTTGCATGTTCAAATAACTCTTGAGCATTTTTCTTTTTACCTTCTGCATCAGCATTTAGAGCATTCCAGTCGATTGATGCCATATTTTTTTCTTTTAAGTAGTTGCCCAAAGGTTCCATATTTTTCCATGACATATACCCACCTGGGCATCTAACTACATGTGATGAAAAATTCTTTCCTAGAACTTTCCTCATAGCTTCATCTGTTTTATTAAGCTCATTTACAAATGTATCAAGATTTAGGCTTCTGCCAGGATATAGTTTTTTGTAGTCATGAGAATATGAGTGATGAGCTATTGCATTTCCCTCATCAAATGTTCTTTTTAAAATTTCGTTGGCACCTTTTCTTTCAAGAGAATCTCCCTTAATAAAGAAAGTTCCTTTAACATCGTGTCTTTTTAAGATATCTAGAACTTGTGGAGTATTAGTAGTAGATGGTCCATCATCAAATGTAAGGAATACTATTTTTTCTCCATTATTTGAATAGTCGTATTTGTTAAGCTTATCCCAAACTAATTTTGCGTCATATCCATATTCTTTTGCAGCTTCTTTTTTTGCACCAATGATAGGTTCATTTTTTTCTTTTTCAATTCTTTCTTTTTCTAATTTTTCAGCTTTAAGCTTTTCTTGAGTTTCTTTAATTTCTCTTTTCTTGGACATATCCGCCCATGCCATAGAAAAAATACCAATAACTATTACGACAATTATAGTAAGTGCCATAGTTTTCTTTTTTCTTTTTTTTACCATGATTTCAACATTCCCCCTTTTTGTCGAATTGTATCAAAAATATATTATAATTATATCGAAGAAAGTAGAAAAAGTAAACCGACAAAGTTGTAACTAAAATAACTAAAGTGTAACTTATACAACATTATTTGCATAATATTAAAGTATCCTAGATACTGAAATTATCTATAAAAAAATTTAATATAAGTAAAAAAAATATAAAAAAGGTAAAAATTTATTAAAAAGGTGTTTACAAAAAATGATTAATATATTAATGTTAAATAGTGGATATAAATCTAGATTTAAAATACTGAAAAAATTTACTATAACTATATAAATTTATAGTAATGCTTATAGAAAAACTCTCTTGCTGTTTAGGGGGTTTATAATTTTGCAAAAAAATAAAAAGGAGGGGGCTTTATTGAAAAAATACTTTGGAGAAATAGGACTAATATTTATAGCAATTATATGGGGAAGTGGCTTTGTAGCAACCCAATTTGCACTAGATGGTGGGCTTACACCTCTACAAATAATAACTATAAGATTTTTCTTGGCAGCTGTAATTATGAATTTATTGTTTTTTAAACAAATTCGTGCCAATATGGGAAAGAATTTATTAAAAGCAGGAGGGCTTTTAGGAATATTTTTATTTCTAGCCTTTACAGTACAAACCATTGGACTTATGTACACTACACCATCTAAAAATGCATTTATAACAGCAGCAAATGTTGTAATAGTTCCATTCATAGGATTTATACTTTATAGAAGAAAACTTGATAAAATAGGATTAATAAGTAGTTTAGTAGCCCTTGTAGGTATAGGTATACTTTCTTTAGAGGCTGATTTATCTATTAATTTTGGAGATTTATTAACGCTTATATGTTCATTTGGATTTGCATTTCATATATTCTTTACTAGTGAATTTGCTAAAGATAACAATCCAATGGCATTAACAGCTATTCAATTTACTGTAGCATTTTTACTATCTTTAGTAGTTCAGACATTTGCAGGACAGTTGAAAATAGAAGCTGAATTGTCTGGATATATGGGAACTATATATTTAGCTATATTTAGTACTTCAATAGGATTTTTATTCCAAACTATATGTCAAAAGAGAGTTGATGGAACTAGAACAGCCATAATACTATCTACTGAAGCTGTATTTGGAACTATATTTTCTATAATAATTCTAAAAGAAGCTATTACAGCCAAATTAGTTATTGGTAGTATATTGATATTTGGTGCAATTATAACAGCAGAAACTAAATTATCATTTTTAAAAAGTAAAAAAGTAAAACTTAAAGAGTCAAAAGATTCTTCACTAGAAAGTATTTAAAGAGACAATTGTTTCCTAATTAATCAAATAAAGTATATATTATGTAGAAATTTGACATCAAAACTTAGTTGATACCGATGTTTCAAAGTGATAAAATTAATTAGGAAATAAATTTTATTTTTAGTGTTTAAACTATAATACAGGGGGTATATATATTCTTGTAGCAAGTTATTAAACTTTAAAAATAAAAATTTAATTAATATAAAATTGGGAGGAAATTAATTATGAAAAAATTTGTTTGTACAGTATGTGGATATATACATGAAGGAGATGCTGCACCAGCACAATGTCCAGTATGTAAAGTTGGAGCTGATAAATTCGAAGAAATGAAAGGTGAAATGGTTTGGGCTGACGAACATAGAATAGGAGTAGCTCAAGGTGTGGATGCAGAAATAATCGAAGGATTAAGAGCTAACTTTACTGGTGAATGTACAGAAGTAGGAATGTATTTAGCAATGAGTAGACAAGCTGATAGAGAAGGATACCCAGAAGTAGCAGAAGCATATAAGAGAATAGCTTTTGAAGAAGCAGAACATGCTGCTAAATTTGCAGAACTTCTTGGAGAAGTTGTAGTTGCAGA
>NZ_JAGWCT010000140.1:0-8733 GCF_020657815.1 Clostridioides sp. ZZV15-6597
TTTTTTACCATTATTCTCATAATAAAAAAGGTAACCCCATTCTTTTTATGAAAAGGTTACCTTTTTTACAATATTACGAACTTTTAATGTTGAATTTTTTTACTTTCCTATAAAGTGTAGCTATGCCTATATTCAATGCTTCTGCTACTTTTTTCATTCCTTCTGTATTACTTCCATATTTTTTGATAGCATTTTCTATAGCTTCTCTTTCAAGGTCATCCATAGTCTTAACCTCTTGTTTGTATAGTTCATCCAATTTAAAAGATATTAAATCAGACATACTCCTTACAAAAGCAGTTAACTCCTTATCTTTTGAAAGTATCTTTTCTTTTTGCTCTTCATTGAATGCAGCTATACCCAAGATTCCAAGTATATGTTCTCCCATTTTAACAGGAGTACATATATCCGCTAACTCTTTACAGTTTTCTCTATTTGCACATTTATTGCAGTTCTCTTCTATTTCCTTATTTATAACATAGGATTTTCCATCTTTTAAAACAAGAGAATACACAGATTTCTCTGATATTGTTTCTCCTATTTTACCTCTGAATATTCCTGTTCCTGCTATCCTAGTTAAATCTTTTGTAACTAAAGTAACATCTACATCTAACACATTAGAAATATTCTCGCAAATACTTTGAACGTAATTAGTTATATTATTTAAATTCAAAGTAATCCCTCCTATTTAGATTTATATTTTTTAATACTCTACATAAATCCTATTCTTGAGAACTTTAAGCTTGTGGTTGTGGTTGTGTCTCACTAGGTTTATTATCAGTTGGTGGTGTTTCTGGTTTTGGTTTATTATCTGTATTTTGGTTATTTGTATTTTGATTATCTTTATTTTCATCTGTCTTTGGCTTTTCTTCTGGTTTTGGTTCCATAGTTCCAACTAATATAATACCTTCCTTCTTAGGATAATATGAATTAGCTATTTTTTCAGTTTTAATTTTCTTGCCATTTGCATCATTAAATGTTCTATATGTTGATACAGAGTATGCATTTCTTCCACTCTTATCTACTTTTTCTTTTCCTTTAGGCATTGAAGAATCATTGACTCTCTTCATTGTAGTTTGTGAGACACCATCTAATTTTGTTGATATTGTTATATTCTGTTTATCCTCTGCACTTCCATATATATTGCAAACAAGTTGATTTCCTGAAACGTAATTTTTTATGTAAATTGGATGCTTAAGATTGTTTTTAAATAGGAAATCTATTCCACTGTCTGCAACAGTAGCATCTCTTCCTTTTGGAACATAACTTGATGGTATCGTATGATTTTTTACATTAGTAATTTCTAAGCCTGCATATAAAACAGAATTATATAGTGTCGATGAAACTTGGCAAACTCCTCCACCATAATCATCTTCCATTTCTCCCTCTACTATAACAGGAGCACTTTTATATCCATTTGCTTTGCTTCTTTTTCCTGTATGTTCATTAAACGAAAAAGTTTCTCCTGGCATAAGTAAAATATTACTTATACTATCTGTTGCTAATTTTATATTTATACTTCTATTTACCTGAGAAGTTTTAAATGTTGTTGCATATTTACCTAAATTTGTGTCTATATTAGCAAGTTGCTCTTTTTTTATTTTTGCTGAAGTAGCTTTTACTACTAACTTATTTGTATACTTTCCTTTTTTAACCTGACTATCAAAACTATTCATACTCTTAGAAATATCCATTTTAAGTCCATCAGAATCTGGTACAACTTTTACCTTTTCACTACTTATATCAATCGTTGCATCTTTTACCTCTACATCTATTTCTTTAGCTATCTTTTCCATTTCTGCTTTTAATTTATTTTTATCATAATTTGTTACTACTACTAAATCACTCTTTTTACCAAAATTTGCTGAAATAGTTTTTGATAAGTTGCTAAAGAAACCATTCTTTCTATTTAAATTATATGCATTTTCTACAGTTTTATCCAAATCAGCAGATAAATTTAAGTCTTGACTTTTAACTTTCCAATTTCTATTGTTGTAGTTAAATTCAACATTATCTAAATTGTATTTTTTAGCTAATTCCTGCTTAGCCTGCGATTTAGTTAATCCTCCAACACTTATGCCATTAACATATGTGTTTTTTGCTATTTTCTCCCCTTTGAACTGCATGCACATTATACCTACAAATATTACTAATAATAATGCTACAGCTCCAATAGCTATAACTAGCTTTTTGTTCACATTAATCATCCCTTACTTCTCCTTACAATAAAATTATTTATATACACCTACTATTATATTACTACATAATATGCCTTAAAAAACCAAAAACTTTTTAATTATATAATAATTTAACATTATTGATATAAATAACTAATATTCACTTAATCCTTTTTCTGATATGGAATATATTTTTTCATTGTATATGTTGATAGCATAAACTTCTTTTCCTCTAAATAATCCTTTGTTTACTACAGCATAATAATAAATATTTTTTTGTTTTCCAAATAATTCTTCTAAACTTTTTTTACTTTTCACATATTTATCAGCTTTTTCTATATCCAATATATCAACCTTTTTATATTTATTTTCTTTCTCATCAAGGGTATTAGTCAACACAAATTTAGCTTTATCTTTAGTAATACCAAATTGATAACTTCCATCTTCTAATATTCTAAAATATCCTTCTCCATAATCTACCTTATAATCTTTTTTACCATCTTTATATGAATATAAATCTTTAGTTTTTGCACTTATTAAAACTTCATTTATTAATTTATCGTACTCATATACCTCAGCATAATAGTATTTATCGTTTTTTACCATTTGTGTAAGTGAGTTTATAGATAGATTTGCCTTTTCTTTCCCACTTTTTTTAGAGATTATATTTATAATGTCATCAGATGTTAAAGTATACAATGATAAATTCTTTTTATACTTCTTCTCTAAACTTTGTACCTTTTCATCGTCTGAATAGTCTTCTTTTAGATAGTCTATATACTGTAATGCCTTCTCATAATCACCAGAAGTGTTTGCTTCTTCTGCTTTACTTATATAGTAATCATACATTTCTTCAACACATTGTTTTTTAGCGTTTTGAGCTAGATTGTAATATTTTTCGTCTTCTTTTAATACTTTATTATATTTTTCAATAGCATCATAATACTTATATACTTTTTGGTCTTTTATTGCAGAGTCATAAACATCTCTAGATTCTTTAATTGTTTCTACATTTTGCTTGTATACATCTAGGTTCCCACCTATACCATTTAAAATTGAAATAGTATTTATGTAAGCAATTGCCACATTGTAAGTAATATTTTCTTCTTTATACATTTCTCCAACTCTATCAGCTTGAGTTATTAAATCATCTACATTTATATTTATTTTATCTAATGATTTTACTGTATTTATTAGTCCAATAAAACTTTCTTGACTTATATCTCCATCTAAATATTTGTCACCACTATTTAATAATAATTTATTTATTTTTTTAGAAACGGATTTATTAAACCTTTCCATTTTTGAATCAGAAAATTTTTTATCTACACTTGCATAGTAATCCACAGCAATAGAGTATTGTCTTTTCTCTACAATTTTTAACAACTCATTTGCTTCATTTCCTACACTAAATTCATTACTACTTAAGAAAAATACTATGATTAAAACAAGTATGCCTAATGCTGATAATGAAACTGCTACTATAGATTTTCTTTTTTCATCAATAAAATCTACAGTTTTTTCAAATAAATCTCTAAAATTCATTATAGTTCCCTCTCTATTTAGCAATATTTATATTTATGATAAACTAAATTTCTTATTGGTTATTATATCATAATTCCTGAAAAAAAATAAAAACACAAGTTAAATCGTGTTTTTATTTTACCTACCAATCATTATTTTATACATAAATATTTCCTTTACATAAATTATGATATCTTTCTTTTTATATCCCTAGAATGACTTTTTTGTTTTTTATTAGCACTGACATTTTTCATTCTTGTTGTATGTATAGTTTTGTTAGCAAATATTTTTCTAGCATTGCATAAAACAACTCCTGTAGTCAAGCATACTGTAAGCACACTCGCCATTAAAAAGTAATAATCCAATCCTACATGTACTCCCATAACTGAATTTATTAATACTAATGCAAAAGTCATTGCAAAACATATCATCATGGAGATAACTAAAATTCTTAGAATTTTTTTCAATTCAATCACCTCGTATAATCACTAATATTGACACTACCCCTTATCCATTACTATACCAAATTAGTAAAAAAATAGCAATTATTATTGTCATTTATATTACGAAAATATTAAATATTTTTAATAAATATCTTTTTTTGACATTAGTATTCCTTCATTTTAATAAAATAGTAACACTAATCTGTGCTAATTAATAGAATGAAATAAATGATAATTTATTGAGGGGTGATTTACATGCCAAATTTGCCAAGTTTAGGATCCAAGGCTCCTGATTTTAAAGCCAATACAACAGATGGCCCTATTAGACTGTCTGATTACAAAGGTAATTGGGTTGTTTTATTTTCACATCCTGGTGATTTTACACCAGTTTGTACTACTGAATTTTTATGCTTTGCTAAATATTATGATGAATTTAAGAAAAGAAATACAGAATTAATCGGCCTAAGTGTTGATAGCAATAGCTCTCATTTAGCTTGGATGTACAATATGTTTTTACTTACAGGTGTAGAAATCCCATTCCCTATCATAGAAGATAGAGATATGAGAATTGCCAAATTATATGGCATGATATCAAAACCAATGAGTGATACATCTACTATCCGTTCTGTCTTTATTATAGATAATAATCAAATATTAAGAACTATTCTTTATTATCCATTGACTACAGGCAGAAATATACCAGAAATACTTAGAATAGTAGATGCTCTTCAAACTAGTGATAGAGATAATGTAGTTACTCCTGCAAACTGGTTCCCTGGAATGCCTGTTATTTTGCCATATCCTAAAAACTATAAAGAGTTAAAAAATAGAGTAAATAGTTGTAATAAAAAGTATTCATGTATGGATTGGTATCTATGCTTTGTGCCAGATAATTACACAGATGAAGAATATACTAAAAATATTGATGATACTTACAATTGTAAAAAAGAACATACTAAAAATATTGAAAATGATTACGAACAAGAAAATGTTAAGTGTATAAACAAATCTCATGACCACAAACAAGAATACAGTAAGGATGTTAAAGATAGTTGTGATTGCGGACAAAAACATACTAAAAATACTAACAAAATTCATAACTCCAAACAGGATAAACTTAAAGATAAATCCTGCGATGAAATAAAATACAAATATGATAAATGTAGTAAAGAGGATAATAGCTATGATAAATGCGATAAAGAAGATAGTAGCTATGAAGATTTCTATAAACAAAATTACAAAAATTATGATTATACAAGTGAAAAAAATTTTAAAAAAATAGCTATGAAAACATTAAAAGACTCAAAAAAGTTAGTTAGACCACAAATAAATGACCCATATAATCCAATAGTTGAAAATATAAATTGTCCAGATATAAATCCGATTGTAATGGAATATGTTCTTGGTAATCCAACTAATGTAGATGCCCAGCTATTAGATGCAGTTATTTTCGCATTTGCTGAAATAGACCAATATGGTAATTTATTTATTCCTTATCCTAGATTTTTAAACCAATTACTTGCACTTAAAGCTGAAAAACCTAGCTTACAAGTAATTGTAGCTATTGGTGGTTGGGGAGCTGAGGGATTTTCCGATGCAGCTTTGACTCCTACATCTAGATATAACTTTGCAAGACAAGTCAATCAAATGATAAATGAATATGCTTTAGATGGAGTGGATATAGACTGGGAATATCCTGGAAGTAGTGCAGCTGGTATAAAATCAAGACCTCAAGATAGAGAGAATTTCACACTTTTACTAACAGCTATAAGAGATGTTATAGGAGATGAGAAATGGCTTAGTGTAGCTGGAACAGGAGATATGGGATATATAAACTCAAGTGCTGAAATAGATAAAATAGCTCCAATAATAGATTATTTTAATCTTATGAGTTATGATTTCACAGCAGGTGAAACAGGTCCAAATGGTAGAAAACATCAAGCAAACCTTTTTGATTCAGACTTATCCTTACCAGGATATAGTGTTGATGCAATGGTCAGAAACCTTGAAAATGCTGGAATGCCTTCTGAAAAAATACTTCTTGGTCTACCATTTTATGGAAGATTAGGTGCTACTATAACAAGAACTTACGATGAACTTAGAAGAGACTATATAAATAAAAATGGATATGAATATAGATTTGATAGGGTTGCTCAGGTTCCATATTTAGTTAAAGATGGAGAATTTGCAATGTCATATGATGATTCATTATCCATATTCCTAAAAACTCAATATGTGCTTAGAAACTGTTTAGGTGGTGTATTCTCTTGGACATCAACTTATGACCAGGCAAATATATTAGCTAGAACTATGTCTATTGGTATAAATGACCCTGAATTGTTAAAAGAAGAACTTGAAGGTCTTTATGGTCAATTCTAATTAGACATAATATAAAATTTTATAATTTTACCATATAAAAAAGCAGATTGCATTATATTAAATGAGCTTTACTTAATTGATAATATCAATTATTTTGAAATCAGAAACTTATCTTATTATAATACAATCCTGCTTTTTTGGTTATAAGTCAATAATTTTTTAACGGTATGCTAATTTCTAATTATATACCAATAGCTTTTTTAGCTAACTTATCAGCTTCTTCATTGTACTTATTTCCAGAATGAGCTTTAACTTTCATAAATTTGACATTTAACTTAGTTTTGATACTATCATAAAAGTTTTTATATGCTATAGTTCCTTCTTTGTTTGTTTTCCAAACTCCAGTACACCACTTTTCAATACCTTCATAGTCAAAATATAAAATCAGGTTTTGAATATTATTATCAATACAGTACTGCATTGCAATTTTAGAAGCTTCTATCTCACCAGCCACATTTCTCATACCTACTAGAGTTTGCTCCTTTCCCTTTTTACTATAAGTTTTTATGACTTCATTACTCTTTAGAATTACAACACCTGAACCATACATCTTTATTGAATGCTCATAACTACCATCAACATATGCCTCTATAAATTCTTCATCTTCTTTAAATATTGGCTTTGTTGCTCCATAAACATATTCTTTTGCTTCCTGTAATGTAGCAAAACTCTTGTATTCAGCTCCTGAAAATCCATTTACTTGTTTTTTACACTCATCCCATGTATCATATATTCCAATTTTTTTGCCCTTTTTCACAGCATAAAACTTTTGTTTTGCCAAATATATCACTCCCACCATTAGTTTTTATGTTTTTCTCTCATAAATACATCTAGATTTATCAAATAATTTTTATCGAAATATTTTACTTTCATATCTTTATTTTCAATATCTATATGATATACCTCTCCTTTTACAGCTCTTTGCCTTATATTTTCATTGATATCTTTTTTTATAGCATTTTTATCAACGTCATCATTATCTATTTTAGTATTGACCTGTAATGCTTTTATAGTATCAAATATAACAGATTTTAGTATTAGGCTTCTAGATTTATTTAAGTGTTGTTTTGCATAAGTATAGAAGTCATTACTATTCATTTTTAAAATTTTACAACCATGCAAATCTTGCTCTAGCCTTTTTAATGTGCTTATATTAGTGCCAATATCAAAAATCACAAAGCATCCATAATCATATTTACTTCTTAAAAGTCTTCCCATAGCTTGCTTTACTTTTATAGTCATCTGCGGATAATTTATACTATAATAATCTATATTATACTTCTTCATTATAGTATAATACAAAGGGTCTTTAGGGTTTAAATTAGGAAGTTTGTCCAAAGTTACACATACCAAACCATCGCCTGGAATATCAACTCCTTCAAAACAGCCTTTTGAACCAAGTACTACACACTTTCTATTTAAATCATTAAGATGTCTAACGCCTTTTTTATTAGCATAAATTTCTAAATTTAAACCATGCAAATATTTTTTTAATATCTCATAAGTTTTTTCTTGTCTATTTTTACTATTAAACAGAGCTAATGTATGCCCTTCTGTAATTCGTGATATATTCGATATAATTTTACTTATCTCATTTGGAAATTCAGTATTCTTATACTCACAAATATCAGAAAATGCGACTACAGAAACCATATTCTTATAATCAAAAATTGGTTCTATAATTTTTTCTATATTCTTAACCCTATCTATTCCCAATGTATTTTTAAAATAAGACATATTTTCAGATAAACTTAAGGTTGCTGATAAAAATATTCCTTTCTCTAACTGAGATAAAATATTTTCTTCAAACAAATCTGCTATTTTTAATGGAACTACTCTAAATTCAAAATCATTATAATTCTTTTCAATTTCAACTATTCTTGCATAGTCATCATTCTCATCATATTCCAAGAAAATTTCAAAAACAATTTTTATATCCTCTAAATCTCTTGTCTTTGCTTTTCCAAACTTATATATATCTGCTTCTTTATCTATACTATCATCATCAATATTCCTATAAATTACAATTATTATTGAAACTAAATTTTTTATTATTTTTTCACAACTTAGTTTTATCTTTTCACTATATAATCTATAGCTAACTTCAGTATCTATATCATCTTTTTTTATTTTTCCTGCAATTTCATCTATTTGTAAATTTAATTCCCATCTTAGGTTATAATTGCTTACATTATTATATTCACTACAGTTAC
>NZ_JAGWCT010000141.1:0-8694 GCF_020657815.1 Clostridioides sp. ZZV15-6597
GTTTTTATCTATTGCAAAATATATATAAATAACAATTTACTATTAGATTTTTATTGTAATATCCTGTAAACTAGGAGTGAAAAATAATGATTTAAGTAGCTTATTAACGTATATAAAATTTAATTATTAAAAATATATTTTAAATTTAT
This sequence comes from Clostridioides sp. ZZV15-6597, assembly GCF_020657815.1. Classification (NCBI taxonomy): domain Bacteria; kingdom Bacillati; phylum Bacillota; class Clostridia; order Peptostreptococcales; family Peptostreptococcaceae; genus Clostridioides; species Clostridioides sp. ZZV15-6597. Next base: position 150 of record NZ_JAGWCT010000141.1, read on the forward strand.
AATATATAAAATTAAAAATGTGATATATAAAATTAAAAGAATGTATAATAATTATAGTGTTTTATATTTATCATTGGGAAAGGAAAATATTGATATGGATAGTTATAAATTGATTAAGGCTAAGATACCATGCAAAGAAACAGGAATAGAAATAAAGAGAACTTTATGTGATATTTGTTCTCCAGGAATTCATTGTGGAATTGATGCATATGTCAAAGATGGTAAAGTAATAAAAATAGAAGGTACAAAAGAGCATCCAATGAACAGAGGGTTGTTGTGTACAAAAGGTCTTTGTAATAGAGAATATATGTATAGAGAAGATAGAATAAAAACACCACTGAAGAGGATTGGAAAAAGAGGTGAAGGAAAGTTTAAGCCAATATCATGGGAAAAAGCTTATAGTGAAATAGGGGAAAAATTAAATAAAATAAAAGACGAATATGGAGCAAAACATGTAGCATTTTTTACGGGGTATGGAAAGTGGTATAGACCGTTTTTACAAAGGTTTGCATCTTCATTTGGCTCTCCTAATTATGGTACAGAATCAAGCTCATGTTCAACATCAGCACAAATGGCTGGAAATGTTGCAACTGGAAGAAGTTTTACAATGCAGGATATGGAAAATGCAAAGACTTATTTAGGTTGGGGATTTAATCCATACTACTCTAAATTTTTAAATAGCGTAAATCTAAGTAAACTAAAGGACAAAGGTTTAAAATTTATAATTGTAGACCCTAGGATAACACCAACAACTCAAAAAATAGCAGATTTGCATTTGAGAGTTAAGCCTGGTACTGATGGAGCTTTAGCCCTTGGAATGGCTAATTTATTTATAGAAAAAGATTTGATAGATAAAGAATACATAGAAAAACATGTACATGGATTTGATGAATACAAGGAATACGTAAAATTATTTGATTTAGATACTGTCAGCAAAGTTACAGGGGTTTCTAAAGGTGATATAGTAAAAGCTGTAGAGATGTTATCGCAAGGTCCATTTTGTATAAATGAAAGTGCTGCTCCAGTAGTTCATCACCAAAATGGATTTCAAAATTATAGGGCAATGATGTCTCTATCTGCTATAACAGGTAATTATGATAAAATTGGAGGTAACATACCAAAACAAGATTATTTTGCTGGTAAGGCAGGAGGATTTCAAACATTAGAAAAAGAGTTTGTAAAAGAAGCTCTACCTAAAAATATAAATGAAAGAATTGGTGGGGAACGATTTCCTCTTTGGAATGAAATGGTAACTCAATTTCAAGCTATGGATTTAACTCGACAAATAGAAGAAAAGACACCTTATGAAATAAAAGCATTGTTTTGTCATGGTATAAATGCTAGAATGTTTCCTAATTCAGGAAGGCTTTTTAACGCACTAAACACTGTAGATTTCTTTGTCAATATAGATTTATTTATGACAGATGCATCAAAATATGCAGATATACTTTTACCTGCATGCACATCTTTTGAAAGAGAAGAATGTAAGAGTTATCCAGGTGGGTATATTACATATACGAAAAAAGTAATTGATACATTATATGATTCAAAATCAGATGTAGAAATACTTTCTGACTTAGCAAATGTTATGGACATAGAGGATGATTTGTTAAAAGCAGGTTATGAAGCAAGTATAAGATACATGTTTAAAGGAACTTGTGTAGATGTAGATGAGCTTAAAGAAAGTGATTTACCCTTGAAATGTAAAGATTTTAAACCATATGAAGTAGGTTCATATACAAGAGAAGGATATGACACTAGTACATCTAAGTTTGAATTAAAATCTACAATTATTGAGAAATATAAAGATTTTGGTTTAGACGCATTACCAACATACAAAGAATTTAATGATGATATAGATGAGTATACTTACCTATTAACATCAGGGGCAAGAATTCCAAATGCATTACACTCAAGACTTCATGATGTTAAGCTTTCAAGAATATTAAAAAATGAGGCTAGTTGTGACATTTCTAGTTTAGATGCAAAAGACTTAGGTATTAATAATGGAGATTATATAAAAATAACTACTAAAATAGGAAGTTTGAATGTAAAGGTCAAAGTTACTGATAGAGTTTTATATAAAAACATACATATGTATCATGGATATAGAGAAGCTGATGTAAATAGTATCATCTGTGATAATTTTGACCCTTATAGTGGATTCCCTGCATATAGAAGTTGTAAGTGTAAGATTGAAAAAGTGAATAAATAATTGGGGGGATATAATGAAAAGTTTATTTGAATTTAATAAAGAGTTATGTACAGCATGTGGGGCTTGTTTACTTGCTTGCATAGACCAAAATGATAATGACATAGATAAGGGTGAACTTTTTAGACATGTATTTACAGTGGAAGAAAAAGAAAAGGTAGAATATTTCTCATTATCATGTGTTCATTGTGATGAAGCAAAATGTGTAGATGTATGTCCTAAAGATTGTTTTAAAAAAGAACATAAATTTGTCATATTAGATAATCAAGATTGTATCGGATGTAAACTTTGTGAAAAAGCTTGTGAATATGGAGCTTTGATTTATGGAAATGATGGTAAGGCAAACAAGTGTAATGGTTGTGTTGAACGAAATGAGTGTGGTATGGATGCACCTTGTGTAATGGTATGTCCTACAGGAGCATTAAAGTTTAATATGGAAGTGTAGATTAAGTATAAATTATAATTTATACTAAGATGTAAAATGAACTTTGTAAAAGACTACATTAAATTTGTATTATAACGAGTTTAATGTAGTCTTTTTTATGTATATACTTATAAAATAAAAAATTGAGATAGTTAGAAGTTTAAATTTTTATTTCAAAAAGTTTGTCTTATAAATTACTAATCAATTAATATGTTTAAGAATTTTTCTTTATGATTTAAAAAATCTTGAGTAAGTTGATAATTTTCGCTGTCTTCGCATTTAACTTTATTAATGCCATTCTCATTTACTTCATAGATGATTGAATTAGGATAACAAATTAATATGGGTGAGTGTGTTGCTATGATGAATTGGCAATTTTGGGTTACTAATTCGTGTAATCTTGTTATAAAAGCCATCTGTCTAGCAGGTGAAAGTGCTGCCTCTGGTTCATCTAATATATATATTCCTTCTTTAGAAAATTTATGAATAAATAATGAGAAGAAGGATTCACCATGAGATTGTTCATGCAATGATACTCCTCCATAATAGTTTATAGTTTTTACTCCTGACGAAAACATAGAAGCTTTATCTATTGCAGTAGCTACATTATAAAAAGATTCAGATCTCAAGAAAAAATTTTGCTTAGGTTTTTTAGGTCCTTTTGTGATTGTTATATATTTATGAAGTTCAGAGTGGCTATTATAAGTACTAAAGCCAAAGTTTTTTGTCCCACCTTCAGGGTTGAATCCATATTCAATAGCTATTGCTTCTAATAATGTTGATTTTCCACTTCCATTTTCACCAATTATAAAAGTTACGTTTTTATGAAACTCAAGTTGATATAAGTTTTTTACTATTGGTAGATTAAATGGATATTCATTTATACTATGTATACCTTTTCTGTTTAGTTTAACTGACCTAATATATTGATTTATTTTTTCAGCATTCAAATTTAAAACTCCCTTTTATTGATTTTAATATACTTATTATAACTTAAAATTAGTGACTATATTTAGGTTTTTATCTAATAAATTTTAATATAGATATTAATAATTTTTAAATTGGAATCTAGATATAGATATGCATAGTGTTAATTATCAGAAACCTTACACTAACAACAGATAATTTTAATTACTCTTAAAATATTTACTTAGGAAATTAAAATATTTTATATTTGTAACAATAAAAATATATCTTTTATTATAAAAAAATTGTTGAAAAACGATATTATATGATGTAGTATATAAAATATTTTAAAGGAGTTGATATAGTGTCTGATAAATTTATAAAAAATCTATTAAATGGTATATTACAAATTTTATTTTTTCTTTTAGCATTAGTACTTTCTGTAGGAGGAATTAAAGGCTTTAGTTATATTTGTTTTAGTGGTGAAGCAACTATACAAGGTTCTATATCTGGTATATTAAGGTTTTCTTTGGGTGTATCATATTTTATTATAGTAAAGTCATTGTTAGAAATATTAAATAGTTATGAATATAGCTTATTCATAAATGAAAATGCAAAAAGATTTAGACTTATTGGTTATCTTTTACTTTTAAATTCTGTTATAGAATTTAGTTAAACTTTCGGCACTACTGGAACAGGAATGAGGTTCCTAGATTTAGGACTTGGATTTTACTTTACAGTTCCAACTCTTGTGTATTTTGTGGTTGCTCAGTCTTTATTTTCATATATCCAGTATTCGTTCCATCACTACATCTATAATAATTCTTTTCTAAGACTTCTTTATCTAATATTACTTGGATAGTTCTATTACAATCAATAATTGTACTAAAAATTGTTGCAGCATCTACTTTGCTTACTAACATACTTTCAAATAATTCTTCTGAAGCAAATGATACACGAGATATATTTAATTCTTTACTAAATTTTTTTGTATCTAATTTTTTATTGATTAATACACAGTCTTCCATGGAGGTTGATTTGCAATAGTAGTAATGATATGTAAATATCTATATCACAACTTTTTCATATGTATTAATTTTATAAAAATGAGTTAAACAGTCCAATTATATTAAATAAATTTGATATTAAAGATGGCTATATAAGTGGATAAGGAAATAGTTTTTTTCTATTGGAAAAATAAAGAAAATTCTATTATAATTGAACATGTGACAAAAGTTTGCAAAAAACAACATTAAGTGAGGGGGACTTATTTTATGATTTTTAGCATGAAATATTTTTTGGAATTATTTCCAATAATAATGAAATCATTCAATGTAACTGTGATTTTAGCAATAAGTTCACTGGTATTTTCATTAATTATAGGAACGATAGTAGCATTATCATCTTATTATAAAGTCAAAGTATTAAATCAAATATGCAAAGTATATGTATCAATATTTAGAGGTACACCTCTTATGCCACAGTTGTTCTTTTTATATTTTGGTTTGGCCTATATGAGTGATTTTGTAAAAAATATGGATCCAGTATTTGCAACATCTATAGTACTTAGTTTGAATATGGGAGCTTATATGTCAGAAACGATAAGAGCATCTATACTTTCAATTGATAAGGGGCAGATAGAAGCGGCATATGCAATGGGATTAACAAATTTACAAACAATGAAAAGAATTGTTGTACCACAGGCAATAAGAGTTGCATTGCCATCATTATTCAATAATTTTATAGATTTAATTAAAGGTTCTTCTGTAGCTTTTGTTGTTGGAGTAAATGATATAATGGGTGCTGCCAAATCACAAGGAGCATTAAGTTTTAAGTTCTTTGAGGTATATGGAGCAGTTATGGTAATTTATTGGTGTATAATAACTCCTTTAAGTTGGGGGCAAAAAAAATTAGAAAAGAAAATCAGCAATTATTAGGTCATAAAAAAAATACATAGAAAAGTATTTTATATAAAAAATAATGTGAGGAGAAGAGACATGATAAAAAGAAATATTATAAAATGTTTGGTAGCAGTTTTGTCATTAACAGTTTTAGTCACTGGTTGTACAAAAAAGGAAGAAGCAAAGGATGAAAAAATTATAACTGTAGCTTCATCTAACTCAGCAGACCCATATTCTTATGTTGATAGTGGAGAACATAAAGGGTTTGAAGTTGACATGTGGAAAGAAATAGGTAAAAGAAGTGGATATAAAATAAAAATGGAACCAACAGGTTTTAGTTCTATATTCGGAATGTTAGATTCAGGTAAAGTTGATGTAGCAGCCAACTTTTTTGGAATGTCTAAAGAGAGATTAGAAAAATATGATGCTTCTGTTCCTTATGGCTCTGATTCTGTATGTATAGCTGTAAAAGATGGAAACAATGAAATAAACAAGCTTGAAGATTTAAAAGGAAAAGTAGTAGCAGTATCAGAAGGTTCTCAAGGTCAACAAGTTGCAGCAACTGTTAATAAAGATAATTTATTTGAAGAAAAGGTTTATGGTGATGGAACTAACGGTCTTCAAGATTTAGATTTAGGAAGAGTTAGTGCATGGATTGATGCAGAACTTACTGTTGTAGGAGATTCTAAAAAAGCTAATATGAAAGTAAGAGTGTTAGACGAAAAATTATCAGTTACTAATATAGCTTATTTCTTTAAGAAAAATGATGAAAAATCAAAAGTTATAAAAGAAGATGTAAACAAGGCAATTGAAGAAATGCTTGCAGATGGAACAGTGAAAAAAATATCTGAGAAATGGTTTGGAATGGATGTAAGTGCTGATATACAAAAATAAATGCTTTAAAGATAAAATATAAAGTTGTGATAACTATAGATAAAATTATGAAAATGTAAATTTATCTATAGTTATCTGTGTATTATAATGTATTTAGATTAGTCCTTATAGATTAAAATAAGTTATGGAGGTCTTATAAATGATTGAAGATAAAATAAAATCTATTGCACTAAAAAATAATGAAAAGGTTATAAAAATAAGACGACAAATACATAGCAATCCAGAATTAGCATTTAAAGAATTTGAAACATCCAAACTTATAAAAAAAGAACTAGATAAGCTTAATATTGAATACATAGATGTCGCAGGTACAGGAGTACTAGCAACTATAAAAGGAAGCAATAATGGCAAAAAAACAATACTACTTAGAGCCGATATGGATGGGCTTCCAATAAAAGAAGAAAATGATTTAGAATTTAAATCTACAAATGATAATATGCATGCTTGTGGACATGATGCACATGTTTCATGGTTACTAGGGGCAGCAATGATTTTAAATGACATAAAAGAAGAACTGCATGGAAATGTAAAATTACTATTTCAACCAGGTGAAGAAAAAGGTGGTTCTGATATTGTAATCAAGGAAAATGTACTTGAAGGTGTGGACGTATTAGCAACAGGTCATTGTTGGCCAACTATTGAGTCAGGGAAAATTGGAATTGCTAGAAATTGTGCTATGGCAGCAACGAATACTTTTGAAATAACAATAATTGGTAAAGGTGGTCATGGAGCAGAGCCTCATAACTGTATAGACCCAATTGCGGTTGGAAATGCAGTATATTCATCAATCCAGCAGATAGTTTCAAGAAAAATTGACCCAGTTGTACCAGCAGTGGTATCTGTTTGTTCTTTTAATTCTGGTATCTCTAAAAATATAATACCAGATATATGTATACTTCAGGGGACTATTAGAGCTATAAGTCAGGAAAAAGTACTTGAAATAAGTGAAGTACTAGAGCATATGGTAAGAAATATATGTAAAGCTCATGGAGCGGATTGCAAGTTTGAAAAGAGTGCAGGAGGAGACGCTGTTGTAAATGATAAAAATATGATAGAACTAGGAAGAAAAAGTGCTTTAAAAATACTTGGAGATGAAAATATTGAAATGATTGATTTCCCAGCAATGACAGGTGAAGATTTTGCTATTTATATGAAAGAAAGACCTGGTTTATTTATGTATATAGGTGTAGGCAATAAAGAAAAAAATATAAATTACAAACTTCATAATAATAAGTTTAATATAGATGAAAAGTGTCTAAGTACAGCATCTTCATTATTTGCACAACTTGCAGTAGATTATCTTTGTCAATGTTAGATTATAGTTATAAGAATATATTTTATTTAAAAATAAAACGACTAAGTTATTTTTAGATTTGAAATTAACATATTAATTTTAGTGTCAAATATGTGATTAGTTTATTATATTTATTAAAAAAGGTGGATAATAATGATAAAAGTAGAGAATTTGCATAAAAGTTTTAAAGGTACAGAAATTCTTAAAGGTATAAATTTAGAAATAAATCAAAGCGAAGTAGTAGCTATACTTGGTCCATCTGGAACAGGTAAATCTACATTACTTAGATGTTTAAATTATTTAGTTGAGCCTACAAAAGGAAAAATAATGATTGGAGATGTAAAAGTAGATGTAGAAAAAGCAACAAAAAAGGATATAGCAAATTTAAGAAAACATACATCTATGGTATTCCAAAACTATAACCTATTTAAAAATAAAACAGCATTAGAAAATGTAATGGAAGCATTGATAGTAGTACATAAAAAGAGTAAACAAGAAGCTAGAGAAATTTCTCTAGAATTAATAGAAAAAGTTGGGATGTTGGATAGAAAAGATTTTTATCCATCAAAGTTATCTGGTGGTCAGCAACAAAGAATAGGTATAGCTAGAGCGATGGCAGTAAATCCAAATGTAATATTATTTGATGAACCAACATCTGCACTTGACCCAGAACTTGTTGGAGAAGTTTTAAGTGTTATAAAATCGCTTGCAAAAGAGGGAATAACAATGCTTATTGTGACTCACGAAATAAACTTTGCAAAAGAAGTTGCTGATAAAATTATATTTATGGATAATGGGGTGATAGCTGAAGAAGGAACTCCTGATGAAATATTTAATAATCCAAAAAATGAAAGAACAGCAAAATTTTTAAATATTATTAGGAAAGAAGAAGTATTTAATTAAAAACATATAAT
>NZ_JAGWCT010000142.1:0-8628 GCF_020657815.1 Clostridioides sp. ZZV15-6597
ATATATACACGATATCAATAAAAACAATTTAAGTTTATTTAAATTTTATTTATTTCATATGCTATAATTTACTTACCTACAATAATAAAAATATCTAATATGTATTATTCAGTTTAACTAATCACAATATCATCTCTTCATTTACAATTAAGATATTTTCAATATAGTAATACTCAATTTTAATATAACGAAAAGGAGAATTTGATATGAACTATAATGAATTATTAAAATCTGCTAGAGAAAACTTTAATGGAAAGTGTAAAGTCTGTAAGATTTGTAATGGAGTAGCTTGTGCTGGAAATGTTCCTGGCATGGGAGGAAAAGGAAGTGGCTCTTCTTTTATAGAAAATAGAAGAAGCTTGGAAAGAGTAAAGATAAATATGAGAGTAATACATAATGTTTCAAATCCAGATACTACTATCGAGTTATTTGGTAAAAAAATGAGTGCTCCTATATTTGCTGCACCTGTATCAGGTACTATGTTAAATATGGGTGGTAAGATTTCTGAAAAAGAATATATCGAACCTGTTGTTAGAGGTTGCTCTAATTCTGGAATCTATGCCATGGTTGGCGATACTAATGTAGATACTTTTTTATTGAATAATTTAGATGTTTTAAAAGATAATGCTGGAAATGGAATTGTATTTATAAAACCTTGGAAAAATTCAAAGATAATAGAAAAAATTAGATTGTCTGAAGAGGCTGGTGCTTTTGCAGTTGGTGTAGACCTTGACGCTTGTGGATTGATTAATAATCAGCTTCAAGAAAATCCTTTTTCACCTAAGACAGTTGAAGAGATTAGAGAGTTGGTTGAAGCGACTAGATTGCCTTTTATAATAAAAGGGATTATGACTGTTGATGATGCTTTGATGGCTGTAGAGTCTGGAGCTAGTGCTATTGTTGTTTCAAATCACGGTGGAAGGGTGCTTGATTATACTCCTGGTACTTGTGAGGTACTTCCAGATATAGCTAATGCTGTAAAAGGAAAGATAACTATACTTGCTGATGGAGGTGTTAGAACTGGTGTTGATGTGGTCAAGATGCTAGGTTTGGGTGCTGATGCTGTTTTGATGGGAAGACCTTTTGTTACTGCTTCTTTTGGTGGTGGTCTTGATAGTGTTGAGTTTTTTATAGATAAGGTTAGGAATGAGTTATGTGAGACTATGATTTTGACTGGTTGTCAAGAGGTTAAGGATATTGATAGTAGGGTTATAGGGAAGTAATTATAAAATAGTTTTATAACATTCATATTTAAGTAGTATATCATTTCACATGTAAAAATAGTGTCTCATTTAAATTAAAAAATCAAATTGAGACACTATTTAATATGTTTTTTAGATTTTAATCCTATGAAAGAGTAGGGTCAGTTAGTCTACCCAATTTATCCCAAGTAGCTGGCCCAACTATTCCATCTGCAGATAAACCGTATTTTTTTTGGAAGCTTGCAACTGCATTATATGTATTACTTCCAAAAACACTATCTATACTTACACTATAACCAAGTAAATTTAACATAATTTGTGCAGCTTTAACTTCTTTTCCACTATCACCCTTACCTATAACTTTTGTTGTGCTTATAGTCAGATATTCATTACTCATAATTGTTATAGTTTTAGCACCTATGTTATAAGAAACAGTATAACGTGCATAAACACCTCCACTATTATCATCATTCATTAGATTAGCTGATTCTGGAACAAATATCTCATCATCTGGCTTAGGTTCTATATTTACATCTTCACAATTCTGTTTATGTTCATCTCTTATTTCTTGTGGCGCATTTTCATATGTATATATGTATCCAGAAAGAGTAAAAGAATCTATATTTTTCTCTGAAACAGCCTCCTTACTTCCTCCTTCTCCTTTACTTGTGTCAGCAAATGCTACACTTGTAAAAGTAAGCATTAAGCAACACATAATAGCTAATGTTTTTTTTGATTTTTTTAACATAAAATCCTCCTTATAATTATTTTATTAATTGATTATAATCATCCATACTTATTACTATTATGTCATAATCTCTAGGTATTTTACCTTGTGATTTGCATTCTTCTTCATAAAATTTCCTAATTTTATTTGGTGCATCTTTATAATAAATCTCTCGAATTGTATCACTTGTCTTATTCAATAAAAATTCGTTACTATTGCTGTTTGTTTCATCATTGCTCTTATCAACTTTAACCTGAGCATCAACTTCAATAAAAGATGTTATAGAAGTCATAAATACTAAAATAGCAATTAATATTCCACTTCTGCCTTTCTTCTTAACAATACTCTCAAGTCTCTTTTCTAAATTTGTCTTACTAAACTCTGTTGTCAAAATCCCACTCTGATAATTCTTACTCATCTTAATTGACTTTATAAGTGCTAATGCATATTCTTTCTTCTCTTTTAGAGAACAATCATTCAAAACACTTTCATCACAACATAATTCACACTCAATATTTATTCTATTGCTCATTATATAAACAAGTGGATTAAACCAATATATTATTTTCACAAATAATACAGCAAACTTTATTAAAATATCTTTGTTTTTAAAGTGCATCAATTCATGTCTTAAAATCCAATTTAACTCATCCTTACTATAAGGATAATCTGGTAAAAATATGTACGATTTAAATAATCCCATCCCTGCTGGACTTATAAGTTCATCGGAACCTCTTAATTCAATTTTCTTTTTTACATTTAACTCTTTCAATAAATCTTTATAAAGACAGTCAATATCATCATCTTCTATATCATAAGATACATCGACAACAAGATTTTTAAATTTTATATACTTTATAAATGTATACACTGCAATAACTATAGCTACAAATATCCATAAATAAGCTAAATACAACATAAAATTATTATCTGTAGGAACATTGATTTCTGTAATATTACTTCCTACTGGTGCATTGCTTTTAGATTCTTTTACTTCATACACTATTGTATAATTAAACAGAAAAAGCAACATTCTAAAGACTATTATTAACCAAATATAATAATTGAACTTTTTACTAAAATTCTTAAATAAATATCTTTTCAAAAATAATAATAGACAAATACCAATACTACATATAATAGTTGTCTGTATAAGATTTTCAAAAACTTGTATCATATAACTATTCATCCTTTAAATTATCAAAGTAATTTTCTAGAAAATCCAGCTTATTTTTATCTATAACTTCATCCTCATGTAAAGCTGAAATTAAACTTACCAAAGAATCATTATGTATATTACTTAGGAAATCCTTTGTCTCAAAGTTTAAATATTCCTGGTGCTTAACCACTATTGTGTAATGTGTATATCTGTCTATTTTTTGAGCATGTAAGAATTCTTTTTTTACTAGTCTTGATAAAAGTGTCAGTGTTGTAGTTTGTTTCCATCCATATTCTTGCTCCATTGCTTCAATAACATCTTTTGATGTTACTGTAGCATCTACTCTCCAAATAAATTTCATTACTTTCAGTTCTGCTTGTGGTATTTTTTTTATCATGATTTACACCTCCCCCAAAACTCTTTCTAACATAATTCTACAACAAGAGAATTTTTTAGTCAAATACTTTATGAAAAAATTGTGAATTTTTACATTTTATGTTAATTTTCTAATCTTTTTTAAAATATTAAAAGTTAGATTTAATAATATAATTCATTAAATCTTTTACTATATTGTTAATAACGACAATATATTAATATTTTTTATCTTGAGTAGTATCTAATATGAATATTCCTTTTTTACACACAAAGAACATTATAATACTTTTGGGGGAAATAAACTAGACTAATCTTTAAATTACTTTTGATATTAAATTTTTATGTATATTTTTTAAAAATCTCTTGTTTCAAAGCTAAAATACTTTCTTTATTTTACTACCACACTATAGTGTAAGTCAATTTATGCATAAATAAATTCTATCTCAATAGAGTCTTATATGCAAGAGAATTAGAGCAAACCTTTTCATCCAATTTTTACCATATAAGTTTTTTTAAATTCTTCTTTTTTCATACTCTGTCATTTTATAAAATTTTCTCTAGCCTAAATTAATGATAGGTGCTTTTTAATACACAACTATATACAAGTATTTCCATATAATTTATGCATTCATTTTGTTTTTTGAAGCAAAATATTTTTCATAATTTAAAATTTTTTTTATTTTCTCATAATAATATTGAATAATGGATTACATTCTAGTATTATATAGGTGTAGAATAAAACTAAATCGGCAAAACTAGAGAAATTTAGTGACGCAAAGCTATAGGGACTAAGACTTATAAAGTATCTTATGAGTTATGTCAGCCAGTTGCCAAAAAGATATTTTCTTTTTGTTTTTATGAAAGTTTTTTAGGGGGATGTAAAATGTTTATGGAAAAAATAGATACGTGTACACATGTATTAACTGCTTATATTAGTAGTTCACATGATTATTGTAATTTTATAGATACACAGCTAGATGATTTTATGCTAGAATACGGAGAAAATGTAGTAGAATCATATTTATATCAAGTGATGGTCTTGGTAAATAAGCATAATTAGATAGATTTTATTTTCTAGAAAATCCTTTTTAGTTTTATCTACTTTTAAATAATCTTATAATAAATGATACAAATTTAATTCAAGTATATTTATTTTTTATATTATAATCTTTATAGTTTTATTTTTTATAAAATTATATATAATGAAGATGTAAAATAATATCAAAAACAAAAGAAGAAACTACAATCTATTGCTCTAGAGTGAAGTTTCATAATCAACTGTAGTAAGCTATTTTTTATAACACTCAATTTTTATATCAAGCTCAAAATCACTCTTTCACTAAGAGTGACTTTTTACTTTTTGAGAAACAATATATATATCTTAAGAAACAATACTAAGGTATATAAATCTAACTGTTAAAATAACACTCTAAATAAAAACTCACTCATTTCTCTAACTCATTTCTTATTAATAGATTGATTGTAGAATATAAAACTATAAATATTTTCAAGAATATATAAAATAATTTGCCACCAAATTATAACTTATAGTAGCAATATGGTGGCAAATCAAACTTTTATTATATTCTATATATTGGAAACACTAGATTTTTGCTTTTTTAATCAATCTCTGACTTAAATGGAGTGTCATCAGCCTTTGCTATTCTGTATTCTTTATCAGTTATATAACCAAGTTCATGCATCTTATACAATACAGTCAACTGTCTCTTTTTAGCCTCTCCATGGTCAATATACCTAGCAGGATTATTGGTCATACCTGCAAGCATAGCACATTCAGCTAGGTTTAACTCTCCAACTTTTTTACCAAAATACACTTCAGCTCCTTTTGCAGCTCCATATGCATTTTTTCCTAGGTACATATTATTTAAATAAGCTTCAAGGATTTCATCTTTACTCATAATCTTATTCATCTGCTTTGCATTATACATATCCCTTATTTTTCTCTTCATAGTTTTATCGTCACTTGTAAGCAGATTTTTTGAAACTTGCATATCTATAGTACTTCCTCCTTGTGTTGTATCTGTAAACACATTATTAAGTACTGACCTAGCTAAAGAAATAACATCTACTCCTTTATGCTTATAAAATCTCTCATCTTCTATGGAAACTATAGCCTGTTTTAAGTCCTTTGGCATTTGTTTTATACTGACAACCTCACTACTTATATATTTAGACTTAATTAATTTCTTAGTAACTTCAGGTGAACCTTTTATAGCTGAAACTGTAAAAATTGCACCTGCAACTGAAAATATAATGAGTGCCACTAGCATAACAGATAATAATGCTCTAGCTATTTTAATTCTCTTTTGCTTTCTTCTTTTTTTACTTTTTAACTTTCTATCTCTTTGCTTGTACTCAACTCTTCGTCTATCTCTTTGACCATAATCTGTATTTAAAGGTCTTACATTATCTCTTGTAAAACTATCTCTTTTTATAATATTTTGTGAATCTACCTTTTCATTCATTCTTTTACTAGAGGCTGTCTGAGAATTTTTATTTTTTTTACTTGTTGAAGTATAAGAATGTTTAGATTTTTTATTACTATCTTTATTATTACTGACTTTTTTACGTCTTATTTTATTATTATCATCATCATTGTAATAACCCATTTTAGTCTCCCTTCTTTATATAAGGTACATTATACATTGTTCCACAAAATAAATCAAAGAACAAAATTGTAAGTTTAAGGGTCAATTTTATAAAGGATATTTTCACTAATTTTCTCTATATTTGCGATTAATATTCATCTTTTATTTTTAAAAATAGCTTTGCAGTTGCTAAAGTGTCACTATCAGCTCTATGAGCATTTATATTCTCTATATTGTAATAAGCACAAGCTGTTTCAAGCTTCTTATTTTTTCCTTTATAACTTTTACATTTTTTTAATAATTCTAGTGTACATATATAATTATTTATTGGCTCTAAGTCCAACTTTCTAAGATAGTAATTTAAAAACTTTAAATCAAATTTTGCATTATGTGCAATTATAGTTCTATCACCTATGTATTTTCTAAATCTAGGTAAAACCAACTCTAAAGACTCCTCTTTTTCTACCATTTCATTACTTATATGTGTCAATTCTGTTATAAATGAAGAAATTATACCCTTAGGTTTTATTAACCTCGAATAGTTTTTTACAATTTCGTCATTTTTTATTTCTGTTACTCCTATCTCTATTATTTCACAACCTTTATATGGATCTAATCCTGTAGTTTCTAAATCTACAACTACATATTCTTTCATATCTCTTCTCCTTATTATCAAATGGATATATTTATATTCTATATTTATACAATATACTAATCAATACTTAATTTTATATGATATATGAAATTTTTACAAATTTTACTAAATATACAGTAGATATTCCATTATGAATAAAGATTATTTTACTATAATAACTAAATTTTTATCTTATTATCACTTAATCTATTTTGATAAACATTATTATTTAATTCTTTATTGTTTAATTCTTTAAAATCTAAGCTTTTACATTGTTCATCATTTTCCCATATTCCTGCCTGCTTATTTCCATCACTTTTATATAATACACCTTTTCCATTTTTTTTATTATCTAAAAAATAGCCCTTATATATATCATTATTTGGATAAGTTAATTTTCCTAGACCATTTTTTAAACCATCTTTAAATTCCCCTGTATATATTGAACCATCTTTATAAGTATATTTACCTATTCCATGCATCTTATCATCTTTCCATAACCCTTCATATCTTTCCTTACTTGAAAAAATATATGTCCCAAATCCATTTTTCTTCCCATCAATAAACTCACCTTTATATAAATCTCCATTATCATATTTGAATACTTTTTCTCCCTTTAATTTCTTATCAATATTCTTATTTTTATCACTATTTCTATCTTGTGTATATGTTTTTTCTCTCCTTGTCTCAATTAAATCTCTATCATAACGAAAACCTTTTTTTGACTTATTTTTTATACTAGTTTTTTTCTTATTAATAAAAACTCTAGCTAATTGAATAAATATAAATGCAGACGATAAACATATAAATACACATACTATTGTTCTAAAATAACTAGTTATATTTTCCATAAAAAATCACCCTTTTATTTTCAAAATTTATTTAAAATACCGATTTAAAATACCTAATATAATATATATTTTTATTAGTTAGCATTTATACTCTTAAGACTATATATTAAGTAAATCTCATTTTAAAAGAATCTCTCTTAAAATAAACTAAGTACAATAAACACAGATAATTAATAGATACATATGAAATATCCTTGAATACTTCATATAAATATTTCTATATAAGGAAATAAAAAAGATGAACGCTAGAAAACAGAGTTCATCTTTTAATAAAAAAATATCTATTTAATAGTAATTAAAAGAAAATACCTATTTACTATTAAACATATTTTTTAAATTTATTTTATCTATTCTTTTATAAGAACCTTTACAACTTCTGATATATACATAGTATGATAATCTTTCTTTGGATACCACTTTTCATCATTTTCTTTAGCATCAAAGTTTTCTGGTGGCATAGTATCATGATATAATTTTTTACAAACCATAATCATATTAGCTTCTTCAAAAGCTACTGTATCGTCTACAAAATATGGTGTAAGTTCTGCTTTTTCTACTTTATTTATATCTCTACCAGAAATAGTACCACAAATATTTAAAGCTTCTCTGTATTTTTCATCAAAAAATGCAACTGTAAATGTGTCATTATTATCTACAAACTCTTTTGTATATCTCTGTGGTCTTATGTAAGTTGTTACAACATTTTTACTCCAATACACTCCAACACCACCCCAGCTTGCAGTCATTGTATTAAATTTGTCTGAGTTTCCTGCTGTTATAAGTAACCACTCTTTACCAATTTTAGTGAATGGATTAAATTGTAGCTCTTCAATTTTTACTTCTTTAAATCCCATAACTTCATCCTACCCTTCATCTTTTAATAAATAAGTTATTTGTTAAAAATTTAAATATATGCACTTTTATAATACAGCTTTTAAGATTATCTTCCATATTCATGTAAATTATAATACAACAAATCAATTACTTTCGCAAGAAGTAGTTTTTATATTTTTCAATCATAAAATGTCAATAAAATATATTAATTATAAAATATATAATACATTTTTTAAA
>NZ_JAGWCT010000143.1:0-8608 GCF_020657815.1 Clostridioides sp. ZZV15-6597
ACTTAAGATTATATACCTATATTTCTAAAGATTTTCTTAAGATATAATTATCTTTTCAATAGAATATAATTATTCTTTCAATAAAAGTTCATTAATCGCTATTCTATAAATCCTACTTAACATAAGTTATTATTGATTTAAAGCCATTTATAGTATTAACAAAGTTTTTCTTGACTATATAGTTACTATATACCTTATTATATATAGAGAGTAATAAAAGGAGGTGAAATTTATGGAAAATTTATTTACAAGAAAATTCACTACTTTTGAATTTCTAAAATTTGTTTCTCCTGCAATTATATCCATGGTATTTATATCTTTATACACAATAATAGATGGTATATTTGTGTCAACATTAGTTGGCTCAGATGCTCTTGCCAGTATAAATATTGTACTACCCATAATCAACCTTGTTTGTGGTTTTGGAATAATGATGGCAACTGGTGGAGGAGCTATAGTTTCTATACGTATGGGGGAAAATAGACAAGATGAAGCCAATTCTACATTTTCTTTTATAGTTTTATTTTCATTGATTATTGGAATTTTATTCACAGTAATCTCGTATTTTTTTGTCAAAGAAATATCTATTTTACTTGGAGCAACTGATAAACTACTACCTTATTGTATAACTTATGGTAAAGTCATGATTTTATGTACACCTTTTTATATTTTAAAATTTATATTTGAATATTTTACAAGAACTGATGGAAACTCTAAATTTAGTTTATTTCTATCAGTAATTGGAGGTGTAACAAATATAATATTAGATTACGTGTTTATTAAATATTTTGGAATGGGTCTTCTAGGTGCTGCTGTTGCAACTGCTATAGGTATCATTTTAACTTGTATTTTAGGTGTAGCCTACTTCTTATCAAGTAAGTCTACATTAAAACTAAAAAAACCGAAAATTGATTTTAGACTTATAAGAGATACAATGATAAATGGTTCTTCTGAAATGGTTACAGAATTATCTACAGGAATTACAACATTCTTATTTAATATAGTTGCTTTAAGATTAGCAGGAGAAACTGGACTTGCAGCTCTTACTATAGTACTTTATGCTCACTTTTTGATGACATCGGTTTATCTAGGTTTTGCTGCTGGAGTATCACCATTGATAAGTTATAATTTTGGTGCTGAAAATAGCGATAAGTTAAAAGAAACATTTAAACATTCTTTAAAATTTATATTTGTTTCTTCTATTTTAGTTTTTATTGTAGCGTTAGTTTTTGCACCACTTATTGTTAGAGTTTTTGTAAATCCTGATAATGGAGTATTTGGTTTAGCTTTACAAGGTCTAAAAATATTTGCTTTTGCTTTTTTATTTGTTGGCATAAATATATTTGCATCAGGATTTTTCACAGCATTTCACAACGGAAAAATTTCAGCTATTATATCTTTTAGTCGTGCCTTTGTTTTTGTAATTATAGGAATTATAATTCTTCCTCCTATATTGCATCTAAATGGATTGTGGCTTACTGTTCCATTTGCTGAAATTATAACTATATTTATATCTATATTGTTTATAAAAAAATATAAGAGTAAATATAAGTATTAGTAAAATATACTTGTTAAAGTTAATAAAGCTAGCTTAAAGTAACCGTATTCAAATTTCACTTTAGAAACTTTATATTTGCAATGAAATTAAAGCCCTTAAAATCCAAAACAAATGGTTTTTAAGGGCTTTTTACTAGTACTATTTAAATCTACTTTTAAGGTAATTTTTATTTTAACTATAATAAATCATTTGCATAATCCTTGATTGGAGCTCTTCTAAGTAGTAATATTATTAAGGCTATACAAATAAATATGGCTCCTACTTTTAACCTTAATAATACAGAAGGATTTGCAAATAAAATAATAATTTTATCTAAATGTATAAGCATTTTTTGTGTATGTTTAATTGCAAAGTTAACTACATAAATTAATATCAATATTGGTAATCCTATCAATAGAGTAAAGCTAGTAGCTTTTCTAACTCTATATGTAAAAGCACCCAACAAAGCACCTATCAAACCTATACACATTTC
This sequence comes from Clostridioides sp. ZZV15-6597, assembly GCF_020657815.1. NCBI lineage: Bacteria > Bacillati > Bacillota > Clostridia > Peptostreptococcales > Peptostreptococcaceae > Clostridioides > Clostridioides sp. ZZV15-6597. Next base: position 2,031 of record NZ_JAGWCT010000143.1, read on the forward strand.
ACTAATACATAAATTTATAAAATAATTTAAGTAAGCTAGTGGCATATTTGCTGTTGATGATTCTATTATTGTGGGTATAGAAATCCAAAGTAAATCTTGTTTCAGTAAAGATAATATATCCACCTTATAACCTGTTATAAACTCCATAGATAACTTTGATAAAAATATTAAAACTATACTTATAATAGAAAGAACAAAAGCCAAAATAATTAAGGTTAGTATAATAGCTTTTATACAATTCTTTCTATCTGCCCTTATACTTAAAGCCCCTGAAAAATCTTTATTTACTATGGATATTCCATATACAAATATTAGTATGCTTATATAGTTTAAAAGTGGCGTTGTGAAAGATGATAAGTCTTGTTTAGGCAAATTAGCAAAAGTTACAATAATAAGTGGTAAAACATTTAAAAAAGCACCCATTACCAAAAATAAAATTATATATAGTTTTGTATTTTTATTAAAAAATTTCATATATGGTCTTAATTCATTCAATTACAAAACCTCCTTTTTAGTCATACTTACAAACATATCTTGTAATCCTATGTATCCTACATCTATATTTGAATTTTCAATTATATTTTCATCGTTTTTACTAAAGTCACCATAGTAAAAGTAGGCAACTGTATTTCCAAATGATTTCTTAGGCTTTACATTTCTTATTGCTTCTAACTTTTCTACTTCTTCTCTGCTTCCAGTAATATAATGAGCTTTTTGTTTTATAGTATCAATATCTTCATCTATAATAATCTTACCTTCATTTAATATTATTACATGCTCTAATAAATCATCTATTTCATCAATCAAATGAGTTGATATTATTATCGTTCTTGGATTTTTTATATAATTATCTAAGATTACATTATAAAATTCTTGCCTGTTTACTGCATCTAGGCCAATTGTTGGTTCATCAAATATAGTGATGGCTGAATTGGAACAAATTCCTATTATATTTGAAAGTATAGTCTTCATTCCCCTAGACAATTGTCTATACTTTTTCTTTATATTTAAATCAAAATATTTACATAGTTTTTCTTCTAATGCCTTATCATAATTTTTATAGAAGCTAGAAGAAAACTCGAATATTTGACCTACTTTAAAATCTGAATTATAAAATTCTTTTTCTCTTACAATACAAATATCTTCCAATACTTTTAAATCTTCTTTTATATTTTTTCCTGAAATTTCTATCTCTCCTTCATTCTGAATTAATTGATTTACTATTATATTCAATAATGTAGTTTTCCCAGCACCATTTTTTCCTAATAAACCATATATTTTATTTTCTTCAAAATTCAGAGACACGTTATCAAAAATCTTTTGTTTTTTAAAGCTATGAGATAAATTTTTTATCCTAATAGAGCTACTCATACATTACTCCCCCTTAAAATTTATTATAATATCGACTAATTCTTCTCTGTTTATTTCTAATTTATCTGCTTCTTGAAGTAGATTTTTTATAAAATTATTTTTAAAGTTTTCTTTCCTAACTTCTTTTATGATACTTCTTGCTCCCTCTGATACAAACATTCCTATCCCTCTCTTCTTATATAAAATATTCTTATCAACTAATGTATTTATTCCTTTCAAGACTGTAGCAGGATTAATTTTATAAAGCTTTGAAAGTTCAGTTGTTGATGGAACCTGTTCTTCTTCTTTTATACCATCTGATAATATTTCATCTTCAATTGCTCGTGCTATTTGAATAAATATGGGTTCTTCATTATTTAATATTAATTTCATAGATTCCTCCTTTCTAAGTTAGTTAATTACTTAAGTAACTAACTATATGACTATAGTATATTATAAAATCTTCTCTGTCAATACTAAATAAAAAAACAGAGGGAAATTTCCCTCTGTTTTTTTATTTTATAAATTTATAATTAAACTAGTATCTGATTGTTATTGATTTATCCATAAATCAATAGTTTTAATAACCTGTTATATCTTCATTTTTTAATATTTTACATATTGAACTAGTACCTAATCTTTCAGCACCTGCCTCTATAAATTTTTCTGCATCAGAAATCGATTTAACACCTCCAGCAGCCTTTATCTTAACATTTTTTCCAACATGCTCTTTCATAAGCGTTATATCTTCCAAAGTAGCTCCACCTGTTCCCATTCCAGTAGATGTCTTTATAAAATCTGCACCAGACACTGTTACTATCTCACACATCTTTACTTTTTCACATTCCTCTAAATAACATGTCTCTATAATAACCTTTAATATTTTCTCTCCAATAATTGCTTTTATTTCTTTTATCTCATTTTCTATCTTCTCATAGTCTCCATTTTTAATGTCTGAAATATTTACAACCATATCAACTTCATCTGCTCCATTTTTAATTGCATCTTCAGCTTCAAATACCTTTGTTGCAGTAGTTTGATATCCTAGAGGAAATCCTATTACTGTACATACCTTTATTTTACTATTTAAATGTTCTGCTGCTCTTTTTACATATGATGGTGGTATACAAACTGATGCTACATTCATGTTTATAGCCTCATCACACAAAACCTTAATATCTTCCCATGTCGTTGTAGCCTTTAAAATAGTATGGTCTACCGTTTTTAATATGTGTTTCATAAAATCCTCCTAAATATATAATTAATATAGTTAAACTAGTTTTTTAAGTGTAACTTTCTTTTGGCAATATTTAATATCATATCAACTTCTTCAACTTTAAAAATGGTCATTAGTAATGTATAAATTCCACCTCCAACTATTACTGAAATGGTTAATGATACTAACTCGTTAAGTCTACCTACTCCTAAAAGTCCAAATATAAATTTATACGTAAAATATGATAAAATTCCCATAATAACTGATGCTACTAATGATTTTAAGGTTGCTTTTATTATCTTATCTTGTCCAAAATAACCTACTTTCCTTCTTAAATTTAGGAAAAGTAACAATATACATGCAATTGATGATGAACTAGTTGCAAGAGCAAGACCACCATGAGCCATAGGTTTTATTAAAATTAAATCTAGCACTATATTTACACAAACAGATATAATACCATTTACCATAGGTGTTTTTGTATCTTGTAATGAATAAAAAACTTTACCTAATATATCTCTAAGTCCAAATGCAGTCATTCCAACTGCATAGAAAACTAAAGCAGTTGCTGTCATTTGAGTTGCTCTAGCATCAAAAGCTCCTCTTTCAAATATAATTCTAACAACTGGATTTGCAAAAACAATAGACCCAACTGAAATAGGAATCATAGAAATTATTATCATATTTACACTAGATTTAACTGAACTTGTAAATTTTTTTTGATTATTCTCTGCACTTAATTTCGACAGCATGGGATACATAACAGACACTATTGAGGCTGTAAATGTCCCTGTAACAAAACCATTTAACCTATCTGCATAAGTAAGTGCTGGTATGCTACCTTTAACTAATGTAGATGCTAAAGTTGTATCAACTAATGAGTTTACTTGATTAACAGCAACACCTATAAACACTGGTGAAAGTAATGCCAGCAATTTTATAAGACTATCATCTTTAAAGTCTAAGTAAAAGGAATATTTGTAATCTGTTTTTTTAACAAAAAACAGGTAAAAAAGTAGTTGAACTATCATGGCAACTACAGCACCAACTGGAAGTACATATGGTCCAAATACGGTACTTATCATTATTGAAATAATTATTACTATATTATAGGGGATACTACCAAATCCAACTATGATAAAATTTTCTTTTATTTGTAAAAATGCTGACATAACACTAGTGATACCTATAAATATTATTCCTGTTATAAGTACTTTGGTAAATTTTACAGTAAGCTCAAATCTTTCGCCTTCAAATCCTATAGCAAATATACTCACAAGTTGTTTTGAAAAAATCACACCCAGTATAGCTACAATTATGCATATACCAACTATTATATTTAAAACATTGTTTAAAAATTTTACTGCTTGTTTTTCACCTTGTTTACTACTTATATCTTGATACATTGGTATAAAAGTAGTAACTATAGCAGTTCCTATTGCTGCAAATATAATATTTGGTATATTCATAGCTGTCAAATAACTCTCTGTATACAAACCTGTTCCATAAATTGACGATAAAACTAATTCTCTACCCATGCCAAGAATCTTAGATATTACAGTAACTATCATCAAGTAAAAAGTTGCTTTAGCTACCTTGCTCATTTTATCACTCCACTTCTAACACACTTCTTTTAGTTCAGTAAAAGCCAGCCTATTATATATAATTTAATATATTATTCCTACATTTTACAAAGATAATAGTAGTTGTTTATTTTTTAATATATCATAAATAATATTACCTTCATGTTTTTTATTTCTACAACATTTTCTATAATTACAATTTAAATCTAATAGTATAAATTTAATTGAGCTCACAGAAATGGAGTTATTATTTTCTAATCTTGGTAAAACAAAAACACTTATATTGGCTATATATTCAAATTTCATTTTATTCATTTCTTTATAACTTAATAATCTCCACATAAGGAAAATATATAATCATTTTTAAGTTATATTTTAACATATTTTATCTATTTTGAAAAATTTTAATCACTTTTACTAAATAACTATTCATTTAAAGAAAATTTAAAAAAGTATTCTCCTCAATGAAGAATACTTAACAGAAATATATAAGTGCATTTTAAAGAAAATATATCAATATGATTATTAATAATCGTCACTAAGCTAGTAAAAACTCAACTTTTCTACAAGTTAAAGTAATGTAGAAGTAATTTTTATTTTATTAACTTCATATTTTCCTATTGAAAAACCATTATTGACTATGCGTAAGTATAACAAAAGAAAAAATAAAAGTAGGAGAATCTTTCTCCTACTTTCTTTTATATTAGCTTTAAAATATTAATAAAAATGCTTTAATTGTTTTAATTTACTTGGATGTCTTAATTTTCTTATTGCTTTAGCTTCTATTTGTCTTATTCTTTCTCTAGTAACTCCAAACACTTTTCCAATCTGTTCTAATGTCTTAGGGTCATCATCATCAATGCCAAATCTCATTCTCAAAACCTGCTGTTCTTGTTCTCCAAGACCTGTAAGTAATTCTTCTATTTTTTCTTTTAAATTATGTTGTTCCACTTCATGCATTACAACATCTTTAAAATCAGCATCTGATGGTATAAATTCAACTAAACTACTATCTTCATCTTCTTTTAATGGTGTATCCAAAGATACAACATTTTTATCTCGTTTTAATAATTCCAATACTTTCTCAACCTCAAGACCACAAGCATCTGCAATCTCATCTACAGTTGGTTCTCTTAATAATACATTTAAAAGTTCTTGTTTCTTTTTCTTTACAAAATTTATTCTTTGGTGAAGATGTATAGGTATTCTAATAGTATTTTCGCAATCATCAATATATCTTGTTATGCTTTGTTTTATCCACCATGTGGCATAAGTGCTAAATTTGTATCCTTTTTTATAATCGTACTTCTCTACTGCTTTTATGAGTCCTATATTTCCCGCTTGAATTAAATCTAGCATATCAATACTATCTCTTTTATATCTTTTTGCTATGCTCACTACCAACCTATAATTTGAATTTATAAACTTTTCCTTTGCTACTGAAGATGAGTTGATTATTTCCTTTGCCAGCTCTACCTCTTCTACCGCTGACAACATTTTGTATTCCTCAATTTCCTTTAAATACATTTTCATCGCATTTGATACATTTGATGAACCCACACAAATATAATTTTCATAATTATTTTCTTTTTTAGTATCCATAATCAAACCCCTTCTATTCATAGAATTTGCTAAAACAAAAATAAATAATTTAAAACTACATAATCTGCAATTACATAATATCCTCTTCTTCAAATAAGTTGTTTTGTATATTATGTATACAAAGTTATAAAAACTATACCTATAATATTATTCTACTTCTAACCCTAATATCCTTCTTATATATATAATTTATTTTATTATATATTGTTATATCCTAAGTTTTTAAATTGATATATGTCTAAAAAAAGACTGTTAATTAAACAGTCTTTTTATATATATATGCTTGTTATTTACTTTTCATGATGATTACATCCACATCCACAATTTTCATCGTGATGATGATGTTCTTCTTCTAAATCTTTAACTTGTTGTTCCATCTCATTAAACTCTTTTACCATTATGTCATAAGTTGGAAGTGCTGCCTCAGTATCATACTCTTCGCCTCTCCAATCAGCATACATCATAGCATCACCATTAGTTAAAACCAATCTACCTGACATAGTTATGTTATCTACTTCTTCTAGAAATTCTATTTGTTTTTGTAAAACTTCCCCTTCTAATTCTACATCTTCATCTAAACACTGTACTATCATTACTGGAGCGTAATAATCCTCATCATCTTTAACATTTACAATAATATCTAAAGTTCCCTCTGCACCTTCTTCAAATTCTGCTAATTCAACATTTGTATCAATCATATCCTGAGGTACTAATAAATCTTCTATTAAATATTTTATTACTCTGTCTTTTACTAATTCTTTTGACATTTATTTTTTCTCCTTCCGATTCTATAACATTATCATAATCATTTCTATATTATAGTATAC
>NZ_JAGWCT010000144.1:0-8418 GCF_020657815.1 Clostridioides sp. ZZV15-6597
GTCTAATTTAGTGGGTTAAATAGATTAAAAATTTAAATTAATTAAGTAAGTTAATTAAACATATATTTTAGAGTAGGAGATAAATTTGAAAAATTATAAAGAGATTTCTTATAATGAATTAGCAAAAAAAGAATTAGAACAATGGAAGAAAGATATATTGAAAAAACCGTCTATATTTGATAGAGCTTCAAAAGGTATACAAAATAAATTCAATGGAGTGTTGCCAGATAAATACCATGAAATAATGACTTCTTCAATAAAAGGAATGACAAAAACTGTATTGTTTGGATATAAATATGCTACAAAGTCACCAATTAGAAATATATCCTTAGAAGAAAGGGAAAAGTTAGTTGAAGAAAAGGCTAAAAATTATAAAACTATAGCAATGATTGAAGGAGCAGGTACAGGAGCTGGAGGTATTTTTTTGGGGCTTTCTGATTTTCCTCTACTTTTAGGTATTAAGATAAAATTTTTATATGACGTTGCTTCAATATATGGATATGATGTCAAAGATTATAGAGAAAGAATTTATATACTAAGTATATTGCAGTTGGCTTTTTCTAGTCAATCGAATATAAATACAACATTTAAATTGATGAGTAATTGGGATGAGTATATAAAAAATTTACCAAATGATATCAATGATTTTGATTGGAGAACATTTCAGCAAGAATACAGGGATTATTTAGATTTAGCTAAATTTTTGCAACTAATGCCTGGAATAGGAGCATTTGTAGGATTTTATGTAAATGGAAAATTAATTGATAAATTACATGAAACAGCAGTATTTTCTTATAGATTGAGGATTAGAGAGCTTAATTGATAAATGGTAAAATTTTTAAAATAGATATAAAATATATCTATATATATATTGATTTGCATTGATAAAAACAATGATGGATGAAAGGTAAAGCATGATAAAATCTAATGTAGAGGTTTGTATTTTAATGGAAATATTTACGTTTTATTGTTTAAAATACAAAATGAATTATAAAGAGAAGTAATTGGGAGGAATATTTTCATGGCAAATTTACCAAAACAATTTGATAGTTTTAATGAAGCTAGACAAAAAGGATTTATAAATGCAAAGGAACTTAAAGAAAGTGGGAAAAAAATGGTTGGAGTGTTCTGCACATTTACTCCAGTTGAGATTCCAATGGCAGCAGGAGCAACAGTAGTAGGTGTTTGTGGAGTTAGTGAAGAACCAATTCCAGATGCAGAAAAAGTGTTACCAAGAAATCTTTGTCCTTTAATAAAATCAAGTTATGGGCATGCAATAACAGATACATGTCCATATTTCTATTTTTCTGATTTATTAATAGGAGAAACTACTTGTGATGGCAAGAAAAAAATGTATGAAGAGCTTGCAAAGGTTAAACCAACATATGTAATGCATTTACCAAATACTGCAAAAGGTGAGTTTGCTTATAAGCTTTGGAAAGATGAAATGGTAAAATTAAAAGATGAGGTTGAAAAATCTTTAGGCGTGACTATAACAGAAGATGATATAAGAGCGGCCATAAAAGATAAGAATGAAGAGAGAGAACTTTTAAAAGAGTTTTATGCACTTGGTAAATTACAACCATCTGCACTTACAGGTCTTGAACTTCATAATGTACTATATCAAGCAGGTTTTAAATTTGACCATACTGAACTTAAGCAATCTTTAAGAAAAGTTATAGATGATATGAAAGAAAGATATGAAAAAGGAGAATGTCCAGTTACAAAAGATAAACCAAGAATTCTTATAACAGGTTCTCCAATTGGTGGAATAAGTGAAAAGATAGTTAAAACTTTAGAAGATGCTGGAGCATCAGTTGTGGCATATGAACTTTGTGGAGCTATAAGATCAAATGATTTATTAGTTGATGAAGAAACAGAAGATGTGTATGATGCTTTAACACAAAAATACATAAATATAGGTTGTTCTTGTATGATGAACAATGACCATAGGATTGAATTACTAGATAGAATAATAGATGAATATAATGTAGATGGTGTAATAGATGTAGTTTTACAAGCCTGTCATACATTTAATATAGAAAGTTACAGAGTAAGAGAATTTGTTACAAAAGAAAAAAATAAGCCATTTATGTCTCTTGAAACTGATTATTCAAAATCAGATACTGAACAATTAAGAACTAGATTTGAAGCGTTTGTAGAGATGTTATAGGAAGTAATAATAGGAGGGGTTATGTTTAGTATAGGAGTGGACTCAGGGTCAGTAGCAACAAAAGGTGTGTTATTTGATGGTGAAAAAATTGTCAAAAAAATAATTATACCAACTGGATGGAGCCCTAAAAGTACATCTAAACAAGTTTATGAGTTGTTAAGCGATGGAATTGATAAAAAAGATATAAAAAAAGTAGTAGGTACAGGCTATGGCAGAGGGGTAATGGACTTTGCCGATAAGAAAGTAACAGAAATAACGTGTCACACTAGAGGCGTTTACTTTTTAAATGAGAATGTAAGGACTATTTTAGATGTAGGTGGTCAAGATAGTAAAGTTATAAATTTAGATAGAGATGGAAATGTATTTAATTTTATAATGAATGATAAGTGTGCTGCTGGTACTGGTAGGTTTTTAGAAATTACCTCTAATCTTTTGGGAAGTGATATAGAAAGTATTGATACGCTAGCTCAAGGAAATGAACCAGTTAATATATCTAGCATGTGTACAGTTTTTGCAGAGTCCGAAATAGTAAGTCTCTTAGCTCAAAATATTTCTACTGGAGATGTAGCAGCAGGAATACTTAAATCTATTGCAAATAAGTCAACATCGATGTTGGCAAGAGGAGAAATAGTAGATGAAGTTGCATTTACTGGAGGTCTTGCGAAGAGTAAAGTATTAGTAAAAATGATAGAAGAAATATTAGATAAAAAAATATTTATTGCAGAAGATACTCAGATAATAGGAGCATTAGGGGCTGCAGTAATTGGATTTAAATAAAAATATCTTAAAGAATAAAATAAAAAGCTGAATTTATCCAAGATAATTTCAGCTTTTTATTTTATTCTATTTATTTTTAAAGGAAAACTTTGGTATAATTGATTTAAATGATTATATATTTAGAAATAATTAATATTTAGTCATATATAGTATTAAATTTTTAAAAATTAGCTCGAAGTTAGGGGGAGAAAGTATGAAAAAGTTTGCTTCAAGAAAAGCATCAAGGTTTATTGCATTATTTTTAATATCTATTTTAGTAATGTCAACGATTCCTGTATCAGCTGAAAATGGAAATACATTGAATCAGATAAAAAAAGCTGAATACAGTGAGACCTATAAACAATATCTAGAAGATGCTAAAAATGGACGTACAGAAAAATATAATGGGATTATACCAAATCCATATCAATTGGAAGGTACTAAAGTTCGAAGTAAAGGAAGAACAGCTCCAGCATCTTATGACCCAAGAAAGTTGGGATTAATGACCTCAATAAAAAATCAAGAAAATCTTGGAATATGCTGGGATTTTGCAGCCATGGCAACTTTAGAAAGTTTTCTAAAATTAAAGAATTATGGAGACTATGATTTATCAGAAGAACATTTAAGATGGTGGGCTTCAGAAGGTGAATATGGATGGACTGTAAATGATATGGATGGTGCTTTAAATTATGAAGCTATGGGATACTTAACATCTTGGTCAGGTCCTAAATTGGAAAAAGATATTCCATATAACGGTAAAATATCTAAAGCACAAGGAGCAACAAAACCAGCTAATATGAATACAGCACCAACTATTTTTAATGTAACAGATGCTGTATGTGTAAGTAATGATATGAACTCTACAAAAAATGCTATATTACAGTATGGAGCAGTAACATCAGGTTATTATGAAGATATTAAGTATCAAAGTGAAGACAACAATTCATATTATTGTCCAACAAAAAGTTTCAATACTAACCATGCTATTTCAGTTGTAGGTTGGGATGATAATTATTCTAAAGATAACTTTAATTCAAGTAATAGACCATCAAAAAATGGTGCATGGCTAATAAAAAATAGTTGGGGAGATTATAATTCTGAACGTGGATACTTCTGGATATCTTATGAAGATAAGACACTTATGTCTGATATAGATAATTTCTCAATCAGAGGAGGTCAAAAACCTAATGATGATGAAAAAATGTATCAACATGACTACGCAAGTATTGTTCCTTTAATTTCAAATAAAATAACAGCTGCAAATGTATTTGACTTTAATAGGGGAGATGAGACTCTAAAATCTGTAATGTTTTTAACTGAGAGTATAGGAGCTAAGTATGAAATATATTATGCTCCAGTAGTAAATAGCATACCTCAAGAAAATAATATGAAAAAATTAAAAGAGGGTACTACACAATATTCAGGATACATAACCGTTCCAATCAATTCTTTTGATATACCAGAAGGAAAAGGTGCTATAGTGGTTAGTATAGAAGATAAAAATGGAGAATCAACTATAGGTTCTGAATCAAATGTGCCAGGTTACGATACGTTTAAAGCAAAAGCAAACTTAGGAGAAAGTTACATTATAGATAGTACTGGAAAATTCTATGATATAAATAGAGATAGCAAGTTTTATCCATGTAATTTTACTATAAAAGCTGTTACAGAAAAATCTTCTGGTGAAAGTATTCCAAATGAATCTTTAATTGGTAGTGATAGATATGAAACTGCCATTAAAGTTAGCCAAAATGGATTTAGTTCTTCAGAAAATGTAGTTTTAGTAAATGGAGGTTCAATAGTAGATGCATTGGCAGCAACTCCTTTTACATCTGCCATCAATTCACCGATACTATTAACACAAAAAGAAGCTTTGAATTCAAAAACTAAAGCTGAAATACAGAGATTAGGTTCAAAAAAAGTATACTTAATAGGTGGAGAAAATTCCATAAGTAAAGAAACTGAACAACAATTAAAAAACTTAAATATATCAACTGAAAGAATATCAGGAAGTGACAGATATAAGACAAGCTTGCTATTAGCTCAAAAGTTGAATAGTATAAAAAATGTCTCTCAAATAGCTGTTGTAAATGGTGTAAAAGGTTTAGCTGATGCGATTAGTGTAGGTGCAGCCGCAGCAGAAAATAATATTCCAATTATACTTGCAAATGAAAAAAGCGAATTGCAAGGAGCAGATGAATTTTTAAACTCACTAAATATAGAGAAGTCTTATATTATTGGAGGTACAGTATCTTTATCAACTAGTTTGGAAAGTAAACTTAAAAACCCAACTAGATTATCTGGTAGTAGTAGAGACGAAACAAATTCAAAGATAATAGATAATTTTTATAAAAAAGATACTTTGAAAAATGCATATGTAGTTAAAAATGGAATCAAGAGTCAAAATGATTTAATAGACGGTCTAGCAGTTGGTCCTCTAGGAGCAAAAAATGGGTCACCAGTAATTTTGGTTGGCGATAAATTAGATGACAGTCAAAAAGATGTTCTTAAAAATAAAACTTTAGAAAAAGCAACTCAAGTTGGTGGAGGTGCAAATCAAAACGCCTTTAAGGAGTTAGTAAAATTAAAAAGTGTTAAATAAGATACTAGTAGATTAATATATTTCTAGTAGATAATGACAAATTGAAGCTGTAAATAGCCATTTTGAATTATTGATAACTGAAACAATCAATAATTATAAGATTCTATTTACAGCTTTAAATATACGTATTAATATTTTCAATGTATAAAATGTATAAATAGAAAAGGGTTATTTTTATATAGAAAGTCTTACATACTATATAAAAATAACCTGTATTTAATTAACCTTTTTATATAGTTCTAATAGCTATTATAGAGCTAAGTGGTAAATATAGTGTGTAAGTCTCGTTTAAAGATGGATTAGATTCGTCTATATATTTTGAACAAAGTGTAATTGATAAGCTGTCTGCTTCTATAATTTCCCCATATAGAGGGCAACTGCTAAAATAAGAATTTACTTCAACATATTTATTTAAGTTTTCTTGAACAAAATCATAAAAACGATTTTTTGTAGTAGTAGTCATAAAATCAACTCCTTCATTTTTTATTAAAAATGGAACATTTAAAAAGATAAATATGATTACTGCTATTAGAAACTAAGTTAAAAAATAAGCAAATAGATATGAAAATAGAATAATATATTATTTATATTTTAATTATAACATTATAGAATAAAAAAAGCTATATAAAATTCAGAATTTTCGAAGATTTTTAATAGAATTAATAAATTTATTGACATTAAAGAGTAAAAGAATTATATTGACTATAAAGATTAATTTAGTCAAATAGGAGATGAGAGGATGCCTAAATCATATTCTGATAAAGAAAGAGAGTACATAGTTAAAAGACTTAAAGAAGAGGCTAGTTTGTGTATTGAGCAATATGGTATTAGAAAAACTACTGTTGATGAACTTGTAAGGCGAGTAAAGATTCCAAAGGGAACTTTTTATCTGTTTTTTCAATCGAAAGAATTACTTTTTTTTGAAGTATTGAAAGATATACACGATTCAATACAAAACCAAATGTTATACGAATTAAAAAAACTTGATGAAAGTGTTACATATGATAAGTTGACAGATATATTTATGAAATTTTATAAGCTAGTTGATGATACTTCAATTTTAAATCTGTTAATTAATGGAGAGTTTGAAATACTAATGCGAAAATTACCAGATTATATAATTGAAGAACATTTTAAGCATGATGATTTTGAAATTAGTAAGATGATATCTTATATACCAAATGCAAAAAATAAACATGTAGAAAATTTTAGTGGGGCATTTAGAGCAGTATTTCTTACTATGTTATACAAACATGAAGTTGGTGAGAATTGTTTTGATGATGCTTTAAGATTGATGATAAGAGGTCTAGTTATACAACTTATGGAATAAATTTTTAAACTTGTTTGCTAGTATTTTTACTAAAAAGTATTAACAAACAAAAAAATTGGTTTTTATTGACTATATAAATAAATTAGTCAAATATATAAAAAGGTGGGATAAAAATGATTAAAGTTGATAATTTATCATTTAGTTATACAGATAAAAAATTTTTACAAAATATTAATTTTGAAGTTGGAAAAGGAGAAATACTAGGATTTTTAGGACCATCTGGAGCAGGTAAATCAACATTACAAAAAATTCTAATTGGTATGATAACCAATTATGAAGGAAGTGTACTTGTAAATGGAATAGAAAGCAAAAAACATTCAAATAAATTTTATGAGAATATAGGAGTTGATTTTGAATTTCCTAGCTTATATGAAAAATTAACTGCAATAGAAAATTTAAAATACTTTGGTTCTTTATATTCTAAAAAATTACTACCAATTGGAGAACTACTAAAATCAGTAGGATTAGAAAATGAAGCAAATAAAAAAATATCGGAGTATTCAAAGGGGATGAAATCGAGATTAAATTTTATAAAAGCTTTATTACATAATCCAGATATATTATTTTTAGATGAGCCAACAAGTGGCCTTGACCCATCAAATAGTAAGATTATGAAAAATATGATTCTATCAGAAAAATCTAAAGGTAAAACTATTATTTTAACAACTCATAATATGTTGGATGCAACAGAGCTTTGTGATAGGGTAGCATTCATTGTAAATGGGAAAATATCTGCATTAGATACACCACATAATCTTATTATGTCAAAAGGTGCTGTTAAAATTAGATATACATATTTTGATAATGGAGAAAAAATTTCTGAATGTTTTTTAAGTGATACTAGTAACGACAAAAAATTAAATATGCTTATTAAGGAAAATAAGCTCTTATCAATACATAGTAGTGAACCAACATTAAATGATATTTTTATTGAGATAACAGGGAGGAATTTACAATGAGATTAAAAAATCTTATCTTAGGAGATATAAAGTTTCAATTTAAATATGGATTTTATTTTTTATATGTTGTTTTAAGTATTGTATATATTTGTTTGCTTAATGCATTTCCACCATTATTGAGAGAAAAGGTAGCTATAATTATGATTTATTCTGACCCAGCAGCAATGGGATTATTTTTTATGGGAGCAATTGTACTTCTTGAGAAGAGTCAAAGAGTTTTAAATTCTCTAGTGGTATCTCCAATAAAAATATCAGAATATATTTTATCAAAGATGATTTCATTGTCAATGATATCTAGTATTGTAGCTATGGTAATTGCAATTACAGCAAATTTAAATAATATTTTGATAGTAATTATAGGAACCTTCTTTGCATCTATAATATTTTCATTACTTGGGCTTATATTTGCAAGTAGAGCATCAAGTTTAAATCAATTTATTGTTTTAACTATTCCTGCTGAGATTATCTGCTTTGTGCCACCAATAATTAATGTATTGATGGATTTAAATGTATTTACTAATTTGTATCCTTTCAATATATGTATTTCTCTTATTAGTGGAGATAAAAATTCTTTAGTAACTAATATATTAATTTTAAT
>NZ_JAGWCT010000145.1:0-8281 GCF_020657815.1 Clostridioides sp. ZZV15-6597
ATAGAACCTATCCAATACTACTTGAATTGCTGGAAACCCCTAAAGCTAACCAAACTAAAACATAAGGATGAAATAAAACCTAAGTGTGAAAGTTATGAAAGTAGAAAAAATTCATAAGAGAACTGCATAGGTAGTAGCGAACTTATGTGAACGACAACCTCAAAAATGATAAAAGTTAAGATTTGCGGTTCTTATATATGTTATTTAAAAACAAATATAAAAACCTTTAAAAAACTTATTTTAAATAATTACACATGTTAATATTATGATGAGTGATGAAAAATGGAAGTGACTCGAGGATATGTATATTTAGTACCATATAGTATGGTGTGTAAAATATAGACATCCAGTATTAACAAATGAAATTGAAGAAGATTTAATTAATATAATCAGAAAAAACGAGTAAAGTGAGGTGGTAATAGTGGAAAAAGCTTATAAGTTTAGAATGTATCCAAATAAAAAACAGCAAGAGTTAATTAACAAAACTTTTGGATGTTGTAGATTTGTATATAATAAATATCTTGCTAAAAGAATAGAAGTTTATGAAAATGATAAAGAAACTTTTACTTATAAACAGTGCAGTTCTGATTTGACTAATTTAAAAAAAGAATTAGAGTGGCTTAAAGAACCTGACAAATTTTCACTATAAAACACCTTAAAAGAGCTAGAAAACTCATATAAAAAATTCTTTAAAGAAATAGAAGATTTACAAGTAAAGAATATGACTAGAAATCGTAAACTATCTCGTTTAATTTCTGATGTGTCATGGTCAGAATTTGTTCGTCAATTAGAATACAAGGCTAATTGGTATGGTAGACAAATTGTAAAGGTAGGTAAATTCTTTGCAAGTTCACAAATATGCAATAAATGTGGGTACAAAAACGAGGAAATTAAGAATTTAAATATAAGAGAATGGATTTGTCCTTGTTGTAATGTAACTCACGATAGAGATATAAATGCAAGTAAAAATATACTAAAAGAAGGATTAAGACTAATAACAGTTTAAAATAGATAACTTATTTAAGAACCGTAGGAACTACGGGGATAGCCTGTGGAGAATTGGCAAGACATATTTTAGTATGCAAAATTCTATGAAGCAGGAACCCTGTGACTTTAGTTATGGGAGGTTCAGAATAAACATTTATGAATAGTTATAAATGATACCTTTAATTTTTAGAAAATGATTAAAAGAAAGATTTATGAAATTAAACCTAGTATTTTCTGATATAATAAACATGTGTATTTTTAAATAAAAAGGATATTATTATTAAGTTTGATTAAAAATAAACTTGCAAAACAATGTACTAGTTTAATATTATAGTTATATTGAATAAAATATCAGGAGGAAGTAAAAATGAATGTAAGAGTAAGATTTGCACCAAGTCCAACAGGATTTGTACATATAGGTAGTTTAAGAACTGCTTTATATAACTATTTATTTGCAAAAAAAATGGGCGGAGAATATATATTAAGAGTAGAAGATACAGACCAAAGTAGATTAGTAGAAGGTGCTATAGAGAATATGCTTAATGCTATGAAATGGGCTGGTGTTAATCATGATGAGGGTGTTATATTAGATGATAATGGAAAAGTAATACAAAAAGGAGAATATGGACCATATATTCAATCTCAAAGATTAGATATATATCAAGAATATATAAAACAACTTTTAGATAGTGGAAAGGCTTACTACTGTTTCTGCACAAAGGAAAGATTAGATGAAGTAAGAGATGCTCAAAAGGCAGCAGGAGAAACTGCTAAATATGATGGTCACTGCAAAAAACTTTCTAAAGAAGAGATAGAAGCTAATATAAAAGCAGGAGTACCATATGTTATAAGATTAAAATTACCAGAAAATCATATAATTAAGTTTACAGATTTAGTTAGAGGAGACATGGAATTCAATACTAATGATTTAGATGACCAAGTTTTAATGAAAACAGATGGATTCCCAACTTATCATTTTGCAGTAGTGGTAGATGATTATTTAATGAAAATTACACATGTTATAAGAGGCGAAGAGTGGGTATCATCTACTCCAAAGCATGTTTATTTATATGAAGCATTTGGATGGGAAGCACCAGTATTCGTACATTTACCAAATATACTTAATAAAGAAAAGAAAAAATTGAGTAAGAGACAAGGTGATGTAGCAGTTGAAGATTTTAAGAAAAAAGGATATTTACCAGAAGGATTAGTAAACTATGTAGCACTAGTTGGTTGGTCTCCAGAAGATAATCAAGAGTTATTTACAATGGAAGAATTAGAAAAAGCTTTCTCTGTGGAAAGAGTATCTAAAAGTGGAGGAGTATTCGATACTGAAAAGTTAAACTGGGTTAATCAACATTATATAAAAGATGGTGATGATGCTTACTTAACGGATTTAGCTATACCGTTCTTAATAGAAGATGGATTTATAACAGAAGCAGAAGCTACTAGTAAGTATGAATTTTTAAAGAGTATGATATCAGTACTTAAAGAAAAATTACAATATGTAAAAGAAGTTACTGAGCATGCGAGTATATTCTTTGGAGATAAGGTAGAGGTAGAAACTGAAGAAGGAAGTGACTTCTTAAAATTAGAACACATATCTACTTTAATAGATGCCCTACAAGAAAAAATAGCAAAAGCAGAAATATTAAATGCTGAGTTTGGTCAAGCAATGCTTAAAGAGATACAAAAAGAGTATAAAATAAAAGGAAAAAATTTATTTATGGGCTCAAGAATAATTTTGACAGGACAAATGCATGGCCCAGATTTACCAAAAGTAATGGAAGTTTTAGGAAAAGAAACTTGCTTAAATAGAATAGCTTATGTAAAAAATCATATATTATAGTCATAAAAGTCCGCTAATTTAGATGCGGACTTTTTTTGTGTTAGTATTTGGTGAAAATATATGGCTAACAAAATGAAGGTATTTAGGTCAATAAATTTAATATATAAAAAGCAAAGCAAAAATATAAATAATAAACTAATAAAAATATTAAGCATAGAAGAAGGTAATCTATTATTTTAGTTTGATTTAATTATTAAGGGGGTAATTACTATGTATAGTAATATTGATGATGTTAAAAAGGAATTAAAGGAGCTATGCTTAGAATATGTTACAATTTTAGAAAAGTTAAAAGACGAAAAAATGATTACAGAAGAGACTTTTGAAAAGTGTTCTTCTCAAAAAAAGATATTTTTAGAGGAACAATAGAAAATAGTGATAATATTATTATGTAATTTGAAGGATAGTATGAAAAATGATAGTAGTACTATTATTTATTGCAATTTTCAACTATAATATAATATATGATGTTAAGAAAATAATTTATAAAAATACAGTGAGGTGATGAGTGTGAAAGTTTATAATACATTAACTAGAGCAAAAGAAGAATTTGTTCCATTAGAAGAAGGAAAGGTAAAAATGTATGTGTGTGGTCCAACAGTTTATAACTATATCCACATAGGTAATGCAAGACCATTTATAATATTTGATACTCTAAGAAGGTATTTAGAGTATAGAGGATATGACGTAACTTATGTACAAAACTTTACAGATGTTGATGATAAGATTATAAATAGAAGCCACGAAGAAGGAATATCTCCAGAAGAAGTTGCTACTAAATACATAAAAGAGTATTTTGTAGATTGTGATGGATTAGGAATTAAGAGAGCTACTGTTCATCCTCAAGTTACAGATAATATACAACAAATTATAGATTTTATAAAAGAATTAGAAGATAAAGGATATGCATATGCAGTAAATGGCGATGTCTATTTTGATACAAATAAATTTGAAGGATATGGAAAACTTTCAGGCCAAAAACAAGAAGATTTAGAGGCTGGAGCTAGAATTGAAGTTAATGACCAAAAAAGACATCCTATGGACTTTGTTCTTTGGAAAGCAAAAAAAGAAGGAGAGCCAGGATGGGAGAGTCCTTGGGGAGAAGGTAGACCAGGATGGCATATAGAATGTTCTGTTATGTCTAAGAGATACTTAGGTGAGACAATTGATATACATGCAGGTGGTCAAGATTTAACATTCCCACACCATGAAAACGAAATAGCACAAAGTGAAGCTAGAAGTGGAAAAACATTCTCGAAATATTGGATGCATAATGGATATATAAATATAAATGATGAAAAAATGAGTAAATCAAAAGGTAATTTCTTTACAGTAAGAGATATATCAAAGCTATATGATTTAGAAATAGTGAGATTTTTCATGTTATCAGCACATTATAGAAATCCAGTAAACTTTAGTGATGAAATGTTAAACCAAGCTAAAGCTGGTCTTGAAAGATTATATAATACTAAAGAAAAATTAGAGTTTACATTAAGTAATTTAAAAGAATCATCTCTAACAGAAAAAGAAGTAGAACTTGTTAAAGAATTAGATAACTTTGGACAAAGATTTATAGATGCTATGGATGATGATGTTAATACAGCAGATGCAGTAAGTATTATATTTGAGTTGGCTAAGTTGATAAATTCTAATGTAGACGAAAACTCTTCTTTAGAGTTAGCTAAGAAATGTTTAGATGAATTTAATGAGCTTACAGGAGTATTAAATATTGTAAATAAGAAAAAGGATACTGTGTTAGATAAAGACATTGAAGAATTAATACAAAAGAGAACTGACGCAAAGAAAAATAAAGAATTCCAATTAGCAGATGATATAAGACAACAATTATTAGATATGGGAATTGTACTAGAAGACACAAGACAAGGTGTTAAGTGGAAAAGGGTATAAAAATGGAAAAAACTGAATTAGTTACTATGTCACCACTAGTTTTAGCATATTTAGGTGATACAGTGTATGAGACATATATAAGAGAACACTTGATTAGACAAAATACACAGCGAAAAGTTAATGATTTGCATAAGTTAGCCATAAAGTATGTAAAGGCTAAAGCTCAAGCATCAATAATTCATGAAATCGAAAGTGAATTAACAGAGGAAGAGAGTAAAATTTATAAAAGGGGAAGAAATCAAAAATCAAACACTTCTCCTAAAAATGCAGATATTATAGACTATAAACATGCAACTGGATTTGAAGCATTAGTTGGATATTTGTATTTGAATAATGAAATAGAGAGACTTCAATATATTATCAATAAAGGAATCAAAATTATTGAAAGAGATATGTAAATATTAAAGAGTGTTGTCTTAATAATAATTAATAAGGCAACACTTTTTTTATAACTAATGTATAATAAATATATAGAAATTAGTAATAAGAAAGGACGAAAATTTATGAAAGTAAAATTAATATCACATACACCTGAACCCGAAAAAGTAATAGCTATGGCAGCTAAATTATGCTATTCACCAGTTGGGACAGACGAAATAGAAAAAGACTTAACAGAAGAAAGTATAGAAAAATTTTTAAATATGTTATTAAATATAGGGCATGGTTCAATATTAGAGCATGCATCTTTTACGTTTTCAATAGAAGGTATTTCAAGAGCTTGTTCGCATCAAATTGTTAGACATCGTATAGCTAGTTTTTCACAACAAAGTCAAAGATATGTTAAACTAGACCAATTTGAGTACATAATTCCTCCTGAAATAGAAAAAATAGAAAAAGCAAAAGAGTTATTTGTCAACTCAATGAAAAAGGACCAAGAGGATTATGACAAATTAGTGGAGATATTATTTGATAAGCATTATAATGACTTAATAAAAGAAGGAAAAAATGAGAAAACAGCAAAGAGACAAGCTGAGAAAAAAGCAATAGAAGATGCTAGATATGTATTTCCAAATGCATGTGAAACAAAAATGGTATTTACTATAAACGCTAGAAGTTTATTTAATTTCTTTGAACATAGATGTTGTGAAAGAGCACAATGGGAAATAAGAAACTTAGCTGTAGAAATGTTAAGAGAAGTTAAAAAAGTTGCTCCTATATTATTTAAAAAGACTGGTCCAAGCTGTGTAAATGGAAGTTGTCCAGAAGGAACTATGACTTGTGGTGACATAGTTCAAGTTAGAGAAAAATTTAAATCCTTGTAGGTGGTGAATAGTTTGGCAAGTATTGAAGGAAGAAATCCTGTAATAGAAGCTATAAAGAGTGATAGAGAGATAGATAAAATATTAATTGCAAACTCAGCTAAAGAAGGTTCAATTAAGAAAATAATAGGAATGGCAAAAGAAAAGAATATAATTATACAATATGTTGATAAACATAAGTTAGATGAAGTAAGCACAAGTCATTCTCATCAAGGTGTAATAGCTTATGCAAGTGAATATAAGTATTATGAATTAGATGAGTTAATAGACTCAGTAAAAAGTAAAAATGAAGACCCATTTTTTATTATACTAGATGAAATAACAGACCCACATAATCTAGGTTCAATAATAAGGACAGCAGATGCAGTAGGAGCACATGGAGTTATTATCCCAAAAAGAAGGTCTGTGCACATAACTCCTGTAGTTACAAAAGCTTCTGCTGGAGCTGTAGAGTATATGCCAGTTTGTAAGGTAACCAATATAGTCAATACAATAAAAAGACTGAAGGATGAGGGGCTGTGGATTGCAGCTGCTGATATGGATGGAGAAACTTTTTATAAACAAAATCTTACAGGACCTCTAGGTGTAGTAATTGGAAGTGAAGGTTTTGGAATATCTAGATTGGTTAAACAAAACTGTGACTTTATAGTAAAAATGCCCATGATAGGTAATGTTACATCTTTAAATGCATCTGTAGCAGGTGGTATACTTTTATATGAAATATTCAGACAAAGACTGGATAAAAAGTAAATAAGTATGAGAAGAAACATAAATCACTACTTAATAATAGATGGCTATAATATTATAAATGCGTGGGATAATTTAAAAGAACTGGCTAAAGAGGATTTAGAAGATTCTCGAGAAAAACTTATTGATGATATTATAGAATTCTCTGAGTTTATGGGATATAAGACTATAATAGTTTTTGATGCTTATAATGTTAAGAATTCCCGAGAAAAAGTTGAAAAAAGAAAACACATAACAATAGTTTATACAAGAGAGCACCAAACAGCAGATAGTTATATAGAAAAATTTATAACTTCTCTATCAAAATATGATGATGTAAAAGTAGCTACTAATGACTATGCAGAGCAACAAATGATTTTAGGAAAAGGTGCTATGAGAATGTCTGCTAGAGAATTAAAGTTAGAATTAGATCGTTCCAAGAATAAAATGAAGGAAAAAAATAGCGGTTTAAGGAAAAAAATTCAGCGAAATTGGTTGGAGGAAAGGTTAGATGAAGAAACATTGTCGAAACTTGAGAACATTCGTAGAAAGCGTTGAAATTACTAGGTTCTTTAGACTATAATATACCTATAAATTTGTTTTATATATGGGGGAGATTTACATGTTGGTAGCAAAAGAAAAAAGTTATGAGTTAATAGACAATTGTCAGCAAGATGAGTATAACATTGTATTAAAAGCAAGTGAAGGGGATAAGATAGCACTAGAGTATATTATTACCAAATACAGAAATTTTGTAAAGGCAAAAGCAAAGTCATATTTTTTAATTGGAGCAGATAAAGAAGATATAATACAAGAAGGAATGATAGGCCTTTATAAGGCAGTTAGAGATTTTGATGGAAGTAAGACAAATTCATTTAAATGTTTTGCAGAGATATGTATAACAAGACAAATAATAACTGCTATAAAAACTGCAACAAGACAAAAACATATACCTTTAAATTCATATGTTTCTTTGAATAAACCAATATATGATGAAGAGTCAGACAGAACACTTTTAGATATAATAGCTACAAGTATAGTAACAGATCCAGAAGAACTTATAATTAGTAAAGAAGAATTAAAAAATATAGAATCAAAGATGAACGAATTATTAAGCGACTTGGAATTAGAAGTCCTAGAATTGTATTTGAATGGAAAGTCATACCAGTTCATAGCGGACAAACTTAAAAGAGATGTAAAGTCAATAGATAACGCTTTACAAAGGGTTAAGAGAAAATTAGAAAAACATCTTGAAAACAGAAATGATTAATAGTAAAATACTTACCATAAGCTTATTGTGAGCAAAATTAATTTATATCGAAAGATAAGGGAGGAAATTCAAAATGGCTAAAGCTAAATACGAAAGAACAAAACCTCATGTTAATATAGGGACAATAGGACACGTTGACCATGGTAAAACTACATTAACAGCAGCAATAACAAAAACATTATATGACAGATACCAATTAGGAGAAGCAGTAGATTTCGCAAACATAGATAAAGCTCCAGAAGAAAGAGAAAGAGGAATCACAATATCAACAGCACACGTTGAGTA
>NZ_JAGWCT010000146.1:0-7920 GCF_020657815.1 Clostridioides sp. ZZV15-6597
AATATATCTTTTGCAGAGTATTTCAATAAAGCTTCAGATTTAAATGTTTTCATATTATTTTCCTCTCTGTGTGTAATTTTAATACTTGTAAATTATTTTTATAAATAAAATAGTATAATATGTCATATAAAGTCATATCTAAGTTAGAGATATGATTAAATTACTGTGTATATGAGCGTTTAATAAAATACTACTATATCGAATTAAAATTTAAAAACAGAAAGTGTTAAAAGCATAAAGGATTATAAATTTTTTTGTTGAGTAGATATATAATATTATATCTAATTAAATAAACTTTTCAATCCTAATTTTATAACTAATTTATATGATAATCTATATTATGAATTATAATATTATCAATCAAAAACAGTTAATACATTTAGTAAATTACTAAATGTACAAAAAGTAAATGTTTATCAAAATGTATGAATGTTTATGAAAACGTAGTCATGTACAAGTGTTGCAAAGAAAAAAAGTATTAAAATAAGTATGGCACGATAGTTGCTTATATATTTATCAAGAAAGGAGTTATCAAGCATGGAGTTGAGAGATAAACTTGTAAACATCATAAATACAGAAAATAAAAAAGACCCACTAACAGATGTTCAAATAGCAAAGTTTTTAAATACAACTAGAGAAAATATAACTAATCTAAGAAAAGAACTCAATATAAGTAATTCGAGACAAAGAAGATATCCCTATTTAAAGTCAGCGATTTCAGCAATATTGCAAAACAGTAAGGATATTTCTATTTCAGAAATTACCAGAGAGTTGATGACAGAAGGATTCAATATATCAAGAAGAGTTGTAGAGGAAATATTACCTAAGGAAAGTATAGAAATGGAAATAGTAGAGGTAATTGAAGAAAAATCAAGCGACCCGTTTGAAACTTTGATTGGAAATAAGGGAAGTCTTAGAAATGCTGTAGAACAAGCAAAGTCTGCTATATTGTATCCTCCAAAAGGTCTTCCCACTTTAATTGTAGGAGAAAGTGGAGTTGGTAAGAGTTTATTTTCTAAACATATGTATGAGTTTGCAAAGAAAAAGAAGTTAATAAAAGAAAATTCTAATTTTGTTGTATTTAACTGTGCTGATTACAGTGATAATCCACAATTATTGTTATCTTTATTATTTGGATATAAAAAAGGTGCATTTACAGGGGCTGAATATGATACACCAGGTCTTGTAGAAGAAGCTGATGGAGGAGTTTTATTTTTAGATGAAATTCATAGATTACCTCCAAAAGGTCAAGAAATACTATTTTCTATTTTAGATAGAGGCAAATTTAGAAGATTAGGTGAAACTAATGCTGAAAGAAAAGTAAGCATGATACTGATTGGAGCAACTACTGAAAACGTAGAGACTAATTTATTATTGACATTTAGAAGAAGAATACCAATGCTAATAACATTACCATCATTACATGATAGACTGTTAAAAGAAAAAATAGACCTTATATACAATATCTTTCAACAAGAGTGTAACAGAATAAATGCAAAAATATTTGTAGATAAAAATGTGATTGAAATACTTGCATTAAAAAAGTTTAGTGGAAATATAGGACAATTACAAAATATGATTCAAGTTCTTTGTGCAAGAGCTTTTATGAAGTTTATAAATTCTAAAGATGAAGATTGTGAATCAATAGTAGTAGTAGATATAAATGAAGTTTTAAAACTTAAGGATTCTTTCAAAGATGCTGCTTTTCAAGAGGTTGAATACACAGAAATAAGAAAGTATTTAAAAAATGCTATATTTATACCATTTAATTTAGAGGAATCTTCAATAAAAGAAAATGTTGTGAGTGATGAGTACATATTACCAGAGGATATATATAAAACAATTGAAAAGAAATATTATGATTTAAAGTCTTTAGACATTGAAGATATTGACATAGAAAATATTTTATGGACTTTTGTTTTAAATAGATTTGCTGACATAAAGTTTAATCTAGAAAACGATGAAGAAATCTTCTCAATGAGTGATTTAAATAGCTTTGTAAGTGATAGTCTAGTAAAACTGGTAAAAGAGCTAATGAATAATATAATTGAAAAAAATACTAATTTAGAAGTAAATAAAAATGCATTTAAATATCTAGCAATACATTTAGAAGAAGCAATAAAAAGGATTAAACTAAATCAAAAGATAATAAATGTAAACTTAGAAAAAATAAAAATAGATTTTTCAAAAGAATATGAAATAGCAAAAAACTTTGCAATTAAAATTGAAGATATAAATGAAATTAAGATTCCAGAAGATGAAATTGGATTTATAACACTTTATATAAAATCAGCCCTAAAGAATGAGGTAAAAAAAGATAAAGTTGGATTAATAATAATCTCTCATGGTCGTATAGCTACAGAAACTGTAAATGTTGTTAAAGAGCTTTTGGGAGTAAAATTTCCTGTGGCTATAGATATGCCTTTAGATGAAAAACCAATGAATATATATAACAAGGCAGTGGAGTTGTCAAAAATAATTGACCAAGGAAAAGGAATATTATTTCTAGTTGATATTGGGTCACTTACAAATATAGGACAAATAGTAAATAAGAGAACTAACATAAATACTAAAACTATTGATAGAGTAGATCTTTTAATGGCATTAGAAGCAACTAGAAAAGTTTCTATGGGAGATGAAGAACTCGATGAAATGTTTTTTTCTCTTGTAAAAGATAGGATGGGATATAACTATGAACTGGAAAAACACATAGATAAATCCAATGCAATTGTGACTTTATGTCTTACTGGAGAGGGAACCGCTAAGTACATAAGTAAAACATTAGAAGAAAAGTACAACAATACTAAATGTTATCAAATGAGTGCTTTGGATGAGAATATTTCCTATAAAATTGAAAAATTAAGAGAAAAAAACAATATATTAGCCATTGTTGGAACAATAAATCCCAAAATACCAGGTATAAATTTTATTCCATACAATAAAGATGTTTTTAAAAACCTAGATATATATCTTTCAAAAAAACAAGATGATAGTCAAATTAAAGGATATGGAAGAATGCTTGATGATGATTTAGTAATATTTGAGCCTGATATATATTTTAAAAAGGATTTACTAGAATATGTATGTTCAATTCTTATCAATAAGGGATATGTGGAAAAAGATTATTTGGATTCAGTTCTTCATAGAGAAGAAATGCTTCCAACATATTCTAAAGGGGCTACAGGTGTACCTCATGGAGATTCTTCTACAGTAAATAGTACAAGATTTGTTTTTATTAAATTAAAAAACCCTATTGACTGGGGTGTTGGTAATGTGAATTTTGTATTTATGCCAGTTTTTAAGACTAATGATAAAGATATTGTTAAGAATGTTCTTGAAATTTTAAAAGATGAAAAGTTTATGAATAGTGCTAAACAGTGTTTTGATAAAGAAGGTTTTAAGAAGATTATATTTGATAAATTTAAAAATATATAGATATAGCAACAATTTGAGAGGAGTTAGAGTAATGAATGTAGATTTAATATCATTAGGCTTAGAAGCTAATGATTATGAAAGTATTATCAGAGAATTAGGAAATAAAATGTATCAAAAAAAATATGTAAAAAATACATATATAAATGCAGTTTTGGAAAGAGAAAAAACATTACCTACAGGTCTTAATATTGGAGAAATGTGTGTTGCGATTCCGCATACAGACTCACAACACGTAAATGAATCTAATGTAGCTGTAGGAATATTGAAAAATCCAGTAAAATTTAATTCAATGATAGACCCAACAGATAATTTAGATGTAGAGCTTGTATTTTTACTAGCAGTAAAGAATCCAGACTCTCAAGTAAAATTATTAAAAGATTTAATGTCAGTTTTTCAGAATATAAAGCTATTAAGAGACATAAAAAATGCATCAACAAAAGAAGAAGTAGCTGAATTATTAAATTTTATAGAAATATAATGAAAAGATGTTTTAGAAGTAAATAATAGAACATTAAAAACTTAAAAACAGTATTAACTTCTGAGCAATTTAATTTATATAAAATAAAAACTTAAATATAATATTAGGAGGAAATTATTATGAAACAATTTAATGTATTATCAGTATGTGGTTCAGGAACAGTTACATCATCAATGGTGGCAGGGAAATTAAAAGAAGTCTTAGGAGATAAAGGAATATCTATTACAACGACAGAGGCTAGACCAACAGAAGCATTAAATTTGGCACAATCAGGAAGATTTGATTTTATAACATTTACAAGCCCACTTCAATCAGGTGATTATGGAATACCAACTATAAATGCATTTGCTTGTCTTACTGGTATAGGAGAAGATGCATTCTTTGAAGAAGTTTTAAAGGTTATTGATAGTTTAAATAAATAGTGTTTAGAGTATAATTTATAGTATTTGAATCAATAATTTAGATACTATAATAGACTACTATTCAAATAACTACTATCAAAATAAATTTAATTAAAGTGACATCATTTAAGAATTTATTAGAATAAAAAATGACAACAAAAAGATATTTATTTAGACGTATTTAATTAATTTGATAAATGTTTAGAAATAGGAGGATAAAAGATGTTAACATTTATGAAATCTATAATCGATACATTTGGTTCTGCAATTATAGTTCCAATTATAATATTCATAATAGCAAAAATATTTAAAGTAACTACTAAGAAATCGTTTCTTTCAGCTGTATATGCAGGTGTTGCTTTGCAAGGTTTTACATTAATATTAAACTCATTTACACCAATAATAACACCAGTAATTAATAGAATGGTAGATAGTACAGGAGTAAATTTACCTGTGTTTGATGTTGGTTGGCAAGCTACATCATTAGTTGCATTTTCAACAAGTGCAGGTATGATATACTTAGGTCTTGGAATATTATTGCAAACTATTTTATTTTTAGTAAAGTGGACAGATGTATTCCAACCATCAGATTTATGGAATAATTATTCTTATATGGTCTGGGGAGCAATGGTAATAGGAGTGACAGGCAATTTCCCTTTAGGTATAGGATGTATGGTCTTGTTAAACTTATACAGTTTATTAATATCAGAATTAGTTGCAAAGAGATGGTCTAGTTATTATAGATATCCTAATTGTACAATAATAGCTATGCACAATGTTGAAGCTTCTGTCTTTGCAGTATTTGCAGACCCTATATATAACAAACTTGGACTAAATAAAATAAAGTTAAACCCTAAAGAATTAGAAAAGAAACTAGGATTTTTAGGTGAGCCGATTACTCTAGGTCTTTTCTTGGGTATGTTTATTGGTATACTAGGTAATATGACTAGAATAACTACTATGGAAGCTTGGGGAGAAATAATGAAAGTTGGTATATCTACAAGTGCTGTTATGGCAATATTCCCAAAAGTAGCAAGTATGTTTGCTCAAGCATTTGCACCTATAACAGAAGCAGCTAGAAAGATTATGCAAAAAGCTGGAAATCGCGAGTGGTATATAGCAGTAAATGATGCTGTGGGATATGGTGAACCTGCAACTTTAATATCAGGTCTTATCTTAATTCCAATAATGCTTGTAGTAGCTATGATACTTCCAGGTAATCAAGTATTACCAGTTGTAGACTTACTTGCAATTCCATATATGGTACAAGGTTTAGTTGCAGTACATAATGGTAATATACCAAAAGTAATAGTTTCAGGTATAATATGGTTTGGATTAGGATTATATATATGTACATCTACAGCTCCATTATTTACAGATATGGCTACAAGTGTAGGTGTTGCTATACCAGCTGGAGCTATGCTTATAACAAGTTTCAATATACTAGGAAAACCTTTAATGGGGTTAGTGTTCTTTGCATTCTTAAGTGCAAATCCAATTTATATAGGATTAGCAGTTGTAATTTACTTTATCCTATGGGCATTATTTAGAAAGAATAAAACAAGTATACTTGAATATTTAGAAAAACAAGCACTTAAAAATGTAGCAGAAGAACCTGTAGTAGCATAGTTTAAGTTTATTAAAATATAATAATACAATAAATTAAGAAATCTATAGTTGATTTTATAGAAGTGTCAGAGATTATCTGAAAAGCTATAAATGAAATGTAGATTTCTTTTTATTTTGATAAATATTAGGATTCTGTTTTATTGTACTCAACTATCAATTTTATGAATTTTATTTTGTTATTTAAAACATACTTTTTTACCTTTATACAATAATGTAATTTGATTTTATAAAATGTATTATACATTGTCAAAATGCTTTGTATATAAGGTATTTGCAGAGATGAATTATTTGTTTTTTGTATGGCATAAATATTGCTATATATAAGTGTATAGCATGAAGGGAGAGGTTTATATGGCAAATAAGATGAGAGCATCAGTACTATATGATATAGGTGATGTTAGATATGAAATGGTTGATATACCAGAAATAACAGATGGAGAAGTACTTGTAAATGTTAAATATGTTGGAATATGTGGCTCGGATTTACCTAGGTCTATGGTTAGTGGATTGAGTGGAGGTACAGCATATCCATTAATTTTAGGTCATGAGTTTTCTGGTGAAGTTGCTAAAATAGGGTCAAAAGTAAAGAACATTAAAGTAGGTGATAGAGTAGCTGTTGCTCCATTAGTTCCTTGTGGAGAATGTGGTTATTGTAAAGAAGGGAATTTTGGATTATGTAATGACTACAATATAATTGGGACAAGAGTAAATGGAGCTTTAGCGGAGTATGTGAAAGTTCCTGAAGAGCATATTTTAAAATTACCAAATACCTTAGATTATGAAACTGCTGCTGGAATTGAACCAGCAACTATAGCATATCATGGGATTGCAAAAGCAGATATTAAGGTAGGAGATAGTGTAGTTGTACTAGGGTGTGGTCCAATAGGTCAGTTTGCTTTACAATGGGCAAAGGTTTTTGGAGCATCTAAAATTATAGCTGTTGATATTTTTAATGAAAAGCTAGAACTTTCTAAAGGTTTAGGAGCAAACTATATAGTAAATTCAAAAGAAGTAAATGCAATTGAAGAAATAAAAAAAATAACTAATGGTGGTGCTGATGTTGTTATAGAGACTGCTGGTAGTAGGTTTACTCAAGAGCAATCTCTACTTATAGCAAAAAAAAGAGGAGCTATAGTATTTGTAGGCATTTCGCATACAGAATTACCACTTAGTGCAAAAGCTGCTGAGAGTATATTACGTGGAGAGCTTACTTTGAAAGGTTCTTGGAATTCATATACAAGCCCTTATCCTGGAAGAGCATGGACAGCAACACTAGATTTTATGGGAAAAGGAGATATTATTTTTACACCAATGATTTCACATAAAATAGGTCTTAATGAAGTAGGAGAATTTTTGCGTAAAATGTCAAACAGAGAAATAAATTTCAATAAAATCCTAGTAGAAATATAAAAATTTAAGAGGTATAAAAGATGAATGAAAAATTAAAACAAATAGCTAAAAACATAAGAATAAATATTATAAAAAGTATAACAGAAGCGAAGTCTGGACACCCAGGAGGTTCACTGTCAATAGTAGATATCTTAACTGTATTGTATTTTGAAAAATTGAATATAGACCCTATAAAATTTAATGATGAAAATAGAGATAGATTTGTATTATCAAAAGGTCATTCTGCACCAGCATTATATGCAACTTTGGCAGAAAGAGGTTATTTTGAAAAAAATGATTTAATGAGTTTAAGAAAATTTGGTTCTAAGTTACAAGGACATCCAGATATGAAAAAAGTAGCAGGAGTAGATATGTCTACTGGTTCTCTTGGACAAGGTTTATCTGCTGCAAATGGTATGGCACTAGCTGGTAAATTAGATAGTAAAGACTATATGGTATACACTATTTTAGGAGATGGCGAGATTCAAGAAGGACAAATATGGGAAGCTGTAATGACAGCATCACATTATAAATTAGATAACTTAATTGCATTTGTTGACTTAAATGGATTACAAATAGATGGTTCTA
>NZ_JAGWCT010000147.1:0-7894 GCF_020657815.1 Clostridioides sp. ZZV15-6597
GAAGAAAAAGAATTTTTTAATAAATATGTGACTGAAAAATAATATAAATATTGTAAAAGTATAATAAGTACATAGCATGCTAGAAGAATTAAAAAATTTGTAATCAAAATTAGCAATAGATAAAAGCATTAGTAAGGGAGCTAATGCTTTTTCTTAGTGGTTTTATTTATATTAATAATCGTAAGAATAAAATGTTTATATAATAACTAAGTTGATTTCAATTTGATTTTATTAATAATGTAATTATGTTATTTGTACAATGTCCAGTATTCATAACCAAAGATACTTTTTCTTTTACAAAGTTGAATTGAGTTGTTTTTATTTGTCGAATCATACATATTATTAGAAACTTTCATTTTTTTTATTTTATTCTTTACATTTATTTTAAGATAGTAATCGTTTCCAGAGCGAGAAGGATTTATTTCTTTATCAACAACGGTTACAAGTTCGAACTCAGGTTTGTCTAATGTTGTTATATAATTTAATGCTGGTGTTGTAGAAAAACTGAGAATGAATGTAGATAAGGTAACAAGTAGTGTTTTAAGTTTTGTTTCATGTCTTTTTTTAATAATTAATACTAAGGCATAAGGAATCAACAATACTATCATGTAAATTCCAGCAAAACTAAATCTTTCATTATTTGGTGTATTTAAGGAGCTTGTTGACAAAAGCAGAATTAGCATGGATAGTACACATGCAGTTAAAGGAAAGGGTATATGATATTTTATTGATTCTTTTGTTTTAGGTATTTCTAGTAGCATTTTAGGGTATAGGCATAAATACATCATCCAACTGAACAATAATATAGATATATAGATGGAAAACTTAATTTTTACAGGAGTAAAGAGAGCAATGATAGAAAGTGTTGTCAGGAAGTAACGAATGATACGAGTAACTTTTTTTTCTTTTTCTATGACATCTAAAGTCCATCTATTTTTTATAAATTCATTTTCTATTTTTGTACTCTGCTTCATTTAATCACCTCTTATCAATAGTATAGTTTTTAAATACATTACTTTGTTTTATTTTAACACAATACAATGGGTACATGGTATAAGTTTAGATACAAATAAGTTTCCAGTGAATAGTGGTATTTTAATATTAAATCTTCAAAGTGTACATCAAATATACAAAATCATAAATAAATGTTATGATACAGGACGAAATATTGAAACCATTTTAACTACAGTCTTTTTTATATTGATAAGTATTACAACTATTTTTATATTTAAGTAAGGGATTATTTATCGAAAAAGATGAAAATTTTTCAAAATAGATAAAATATGATAAAATAGATTTTAGAAGAGGTGATAAAATGATTTCATACACTCCATTGTGGAAATTGCTAATTGATAGAAAAATAAAAAAGATGGAATTTGTAAATATATCAGGTATAAGTATTTCTGTTTTAGGTAGATTAGGAAATGATAAGTCTGTTTCTATGGATACAATGGAAAAGATATGTTTAGCACTAGACTGTAAAATAGAAGATGTTGTAGAAATAAAAAAGGATGTTTAATGATGCTAAAATATTTTAATAATATTGTAAAAACACATAAAGAATAGCTAAGGTTTAATTTAATAGATAGAGCTTTACTGGATTAAAAATAAAAGTAACTATATGTGAATAAATTAAAATTAAAGAGTAATGCTATAATGTAAACTAAATATATTTTTCCAGTAATTATATGAAGTTTTTGTGAATAGTAAAAATAATTGTTTTAGTAGTGTTATAATGTTTTGGTAGGGTATATTTATTATTAGAAAGGATTATCATATGAAAAAAATATCAATTTTAGGTTCTACAGGCTCTATAGGTAAGCAAACTTTAGATGTAGTTAGAGAAAATAGAGACAAGTTTGAAGTAGTTGCAATATCAGCTAATAGTAGTATTGAATTACTACTTGAACAAATTGTAGAATTTAGACCTAAATATGTAACAGTTTTTGAGGAAAGTAAAGCATTAAAATTAAAGGAAATATTGCCACAAAATATAGAGGTAGAAGTTTTAACAGGGATGGAAGGATTAAAAATAATATCATCATTAGATGAAATTGATGTACTTTTAACTGCTGTTGTGGGAATGATAGGATTAGTTCCAACACTTTGCGCTATAAAAAAGGGAATTGACATAGCATTAGCGAATAAAGAGACATTAGTAACTGCTGGTGAGCTTGTAATGGCAGAGGCAAAAAAATATAATGTAAATATTCTTCCTGTTGATAGTGAACATAGTGCTATATTTCAGTGTTTAAATGGAGAGAATAATAAAAATATAGAAAAAATAATACTTACAGCTTCTGGTGGACCGTTCAGAGGAAAGAAAAAAGAAGAACTTTTAAATATAACTAAAAATGAAGCTTTAAAGCATCCAAACTGGAGTATGGGTAGAAAAATAAGCATTGATTCTTCAACGCTTATGAATAAAGGACTAGAAGTAATAGAAGCTAGATGGCTATTTGGAGTAAAACAAGAAAATATAGATGTAGTGGTTCATCCGCAAAGTATAATTCACTCAATGGTACAGTATACAGATAGTTCTATAATTTCACAATTAGGATGTCCAGATATGAGGTTGCCTATACAATATGCTCTTACATATCCAGATAGAATGGAAAGTAATTTTGAAAGAATGAATTTTTCAAAATTTAGTACTTTAACCTTTGAAGAACCAGACTTAGAGACTTTTCCATGTTTAAAATTAGCTTATGAATGTCTAAAGATGAGTGGAACTTATTCTTCTGTTTTAAATTCCGCAAATGAAGTTTTGGTAAGTGAATTTTTAGAGGATAAAATTGGTTTCTATGACATACCATATTACATAGAGAAAACTTTAGAGGTTCATAAAAGCATAAGCAAACCAACGTTAGAACAAATTTTGGAAACAGATAGATGGAGTAGAGCTTATGTTGAAAATCTGATAAAAAAATAGGAAGGTGAATTTATGACTATAATAGCTGCATTAATACTATTTAGTATAATTGTATTAATACATGAATTAGGACATTTTATATTTGCAAAAAGAAGTGGGATTAAGGTAAATGAGTTTTCTATAGGTATGGGACCTAAGATATATAGTGTAAAAAAAGATACAGAGTATTCCATAAGAGCTCTTCCAATTGGTGGATATGTAAGTATGGAGGGTGAAGACGAAGAACAAATAAGTCCAAATTCTTTTGGAAATAAATCTATATTACAAAGATTTAGTACTATTGTAGCAGGACCAATATTTAATATAATATTGGCAGCAGTACTTTTAGTACCAGTGTTTTTGTATATAGGTTCTCCAACTACTACACTTGGGAAAATAATGCCCAATACTCCTGCACAAACAGTAGGACTTCAAGAAGGAGATAAGATAAATAAAATAAATGGTAATTCTGTTAAGACTTGGGATGAAGTTGCAAATATGATAAATACTTCTTCTGGTGGAGAATTGAAGCTTAGTATAACTAGGGATGGAAGCGATAAAGTTGTAAATGTAACTCCTAAGGATAACAATGGAAAGTATGAAATAGGAATTCAGCCACAAAGAGAAAAAGATTTCTTTGGCTCAATAGTGAATGCATGTAAAACTACTGTGGATATGACAAAACAGATGTTAACATTCTTAGGTCAAATGGTTACAGGACGTGTACCAGGAGGAATTGGTAATGCTGTTGCAGGACCAGTAGGCGTTATTGGTATGGTATCAGACGCAGCTCAAACAGGTATTATAAATGTAGTATATTTGGCAGCTGTAATAAGTTTAAATTTAGGTATAGTAAACTTACTACCAATACCAGCTCTTGATGGTTGGAGAATACTTATGTTATTATTAGAAGCTGTTAGAGGCGGTAAAAAACTTGACCCAAATAAAGAAGGTATGATAAATGTAGTTGGATTTGGCGCCTTAATGTTATTTATGCTTTTTATAACATATAAAGATATATTAAGGTTATTTCAATAATTATAAAGTTTAAAAAAGGCTATGTAGTTTTAAGTGAGAATAGATTAGTTTTAAAAGATTAAATTTATTCTTAGCTGTTTAACTATATAGCTTTTTAATTTATAATATATATGTAGTTTGTAGTATTTTTTAAGATATTGAATGATTTTAATATAAAATAATATATAGAGGTGAAATATGAGTTACGAGAGAAGAAAGACAAGAGAAGTTAGCGTTGGGAGTGTAAAAATAGGAGGAGAAAATCCTATAAGCATACAATCTATGACAAACACTGATACAAGAGATGCAGAGGCTACAATAGCTCAAATAAAAAGATTAGAAGAAGCTGGTTGTGATATAGTTAGAGTTGCTGTTCCTGATATGGAAGCAGCTAAAAATATAAGAAAGATAAAATCTAGTGTAAATATACCTGTTATTGCTGATATACATTTTGATTATAAATTAGCACTTGAAGCTATAGAACAAGGTGTAGATGGTGTTAGAATAAATCCTGGTAATATCGGGAACATAGAAAGAGTTAGAATGGTTGTTGAGAAATGCAAGGAAAAAAATTTAAAAATTAGAATTGGAGTTAATGGGGGCTCTCTAGAAAAAGAAATTTTAAAAAAATATGGCTCTGCAACTGCTGAAGCATTAGTTGAAAGTGCAATGGGGCATATTAAGATTCTTGAAGATTTAGGTTTTTATAATATAGTTATTTCTCTAAAATCATCTGATATTTATAAAACTGTTGATGCATATGAATTAATATCAAAGAAAGTTGATTACCCTCTTCATGTTGGAATTACTGAATCTGGAAGTATTCATAAGGGAACAATAAAGTCTTCTATAGGTGTGGGAGCACTTCTTCTTAAAGGAATTGGAGATACTGTCAGAATATCTTTGACAGGTGACCCTGTTGAAGAGGTTGTTGTTGGTAAACAGATTTTAAGAAGTTTGGGTCTTTTAAATGATAAGATTAAAGTTATATCATGTCCTACATGTGGTAGATGTAATATAGATTTAATTAGTGTTGTAAATGAAGTTGAAGATAAGATTGGTAGTATGGAAAAAGATATTACTGTTGCAATTATGGGTTGTGCTGTAAACGGACCTGGTGAGGCTAGAGAAGCTGATATAGGTATTGCTGGTGGTAAGGGTGAAGGTCTTTTATTTAAAAAAGGCGAAATTGTAAGAATGATTAATGGTGACAAATTGGTTGATGAGTTGCTGAAGGAAATTGATAAGTTATAGTATACAATCAATAGATATAAAATAGCTAGATATTCAAATACTTTTGGAATAAAGTTTATTCATGGTATTTAATTATCTAGCTATTTTTAATTAAATAAATTTGAAGCAATATAAGAAATCTATATTCTAATTCAATCATATAAGTGAGTACAAAAATCTATTTTATATATATTATAATAAAATTGTATTTAGTAAAATGAAAATTACAACAGTAGTATTATAATATGATTACTATTTATGGTAGTACTTAGTTACTAAAGCTATTGATGTATTTTGTTAACATAGATATTAACGCATTTTATAAAATGTTTTAGTAAAAATTAATCTAAGAAAGGAGAAAAAACTATGGGATATAAAAAAATATCTAGCTTGCCCATTTTGGTTATTGCTTTATTGGTTACTGGCACGACAACAGCCTTTTCTCTTAATACAACCAATTCAGACAAAGCAAGTGTATACTTAGCAAACGCAAAAAATACTACAACACAAAAAGTTTTAGACACTTCAAACAGCAAAGGTATTGCCAATAACAAAAATCTTCCACTAGCCATAAACAATAGCAAAATACAATTTGATGATAGTCCATATCATTGGCCTAGCAATGTTATAAGTTTTAAGAACAACAGTAAAAAGGCAATCATGGATTATGAAATTGTGTGTCTTGCATATGATAAAAACGGAAAATCACTTGAACTATACTGGGATGCTCAAAATGTTGCGACAAATGGAGAGGTAGGAAGTGTTGGATTTAGTACAGATGGTGTAGATTATGGTATTGTGGCAGGAATATCTCCTGTATCTAAGAAAGCATATGCACATACTTATAGAAGAATACAACAATCACCACCAAAGGATATAATAAGTATGTTTGAAAAGCAACAAGGTAAAGCATGGGTAGAAAAATGGTTGAAAGAGTGGCAGCAAATGGAGAAAGAATATGCAAAGCAAAATGCAATAGCTCCAAATAAGACACAAAATAATGAAAATCTATTATTTGATAAATGGAACCAATCAACTGGAAAGCATGATGCAAAGTATATCATATCATGTGTAAAACAAGTAACATTTAGTGATGGCAGTGTATGGAAAAATTTAGAATATGAGAGTTGGACGAAATATTTTCAAGGAAAATCAGTTTCTACTAGTGTATTAGAAAATTACTATAAGTAATATTTAAAACTAATAAGATAAATTTAGGTATACACTTAGTTGGTTCTAAGAAAGTTAAATACTTATTTTTATAATGTAAATAGATATTTTTACAGAGGTATTTTAATTGTGAAAATAAATATTATAGACAGATATACATAAGATTATAGGTATATATCAGACTTTGGTATATGCTTTTTTTTAGATAAAAAGATAATGAATGATACTTAATTTAGAATATACTTAAGAATATATACTATAAATTTTCCTTGTATTATAAGTATACATATAGTAAATACTTAAGAATAGTTTATTTTTTTATAATGAATTTATAAAAAAATAAACTATTAAATAATAGAAAATTAGATAATAAATAACAATGTTTTATCAATTTTAGTATTCTTTATGAGTACCTTTAATTATATGGATATAATTCATAATAAGTTAGCAATAAATCAACCATTTTGCCATAACTTTGAGTTCCTTCAGAGATACCATTAGCTTTTAAATAAGAATTATTAAATCCATTGGAAATTTTATTAATTTTACCTTCATATCTTTGCCAAAATTCACTCTCATTTTTTAAATCCCTTCGAACCAGCTCTGAAATGCCAGCAGAAATATCAACATAAGCATTATAATCAACTTTACTTAAAGCAGAAGCTGTATAATTTAAGGCCAAAACATAGCCAGAATAATTAAAATCAATATCAGGGTGTTTTATGGAAGCAAGATAACCTATAAAGTTAGCTTCATCTTCACTAGCAAATCCTCTCTGATGTGCCATTTCATGACCAACTGTACAAGGAATATATAAGTCAGGGATTGCAATATTAACATTTGCCTCACCTGTAAATGGAAAATATATACCAGTTATTCCTGTATAGCACATAAGATGTGATGAAATAACATATTTTGGCTTAGAGTAACTACCACTAACACTAGGTAAAATATCTGAAATTTTATCATATCCTAATTGAGCTCTATTTATGACACCTTTATAATCTGTATTAGACCTTACAACTCCATTTTTATCTTGTAGTGTAAGTTTTCTAGTTTCATTTGCTTTAGTTACTAAAAATTTATATAACTCAGAAAGTTCTTTAGTACTATGTTGCTTTGATTGGGCAGAATTGTTGTTTTTTAAATTATATTGGTTGATAAGGGTGCTCTCAAGTGGAACTCTATTGTAGTTTATACCCCAAAGTACTACGAAAAGAAAATAAACTATTGATAAAATAGATAATATGTTTAAAATAGAATTCTTTAAAAATGTCTTTAAATTTCTATTCTTCTTGAAAATTGTAAATACGATAGAACATAAAAATAAAAAAATAGATATAACTATTATGTACATTGTAATTTCGTAGATAGAAAATGGAAATATTCCTGAAACTTTACTTAATAGTTGTACAATTTTTTTATCTATGGCTTGAGAGTAATATTTTTCAACAATATTTGGAATTTTACTTGCTATGAAATTTAAAAATAAAGCAATCGGAAAAAGGATTAAAGAAAAATATTTTACTTTTTTACTCATATTTCACCTCACAGACTTTAATT
>NZ_JAGWCT010000148.1:0-7797 GCF_020657815.1 Clostridioides sp. ZZV15-6597
CATTTATCTAGCTCTTTTATGTAATTTTTGAATTATTCTTAATAAAACTCTACTAATTCTATTTTTATATCTTAATAAAATCTTTTCTTATTTCTTTTAATGAATATTACTATTACTATAGCTATAATGATAAATATCACTATTACTAACAATATCAACTTTGATATTATACTGTGTCTTTTTATATTTCTGTTACTATGTTTATTTCTAATTCCACTTCTATACCTTCTATTACTTGTACTTCGTTTTTTTAGTTTTATTTTACTTTTATTTGACCTACTACTTCTATGTCTTTTTCTAGATTTAATAGTCTTAAACTTAGCATTACTAGATGTATAGTTCGTTTGTGTTGAGTAAACAGATGTACTCAAATCGTTAATAATTTCAGCTTCTACTTGAAGTGGATTTACAATACTGATTACCAGTAAAAAACATATAATTATCCTAATCAATTTTTTCTTTTTTTTCATTTCTTTTCCCCTCATAAAAAATTTATATCTATTTTATTATAATATATACTCACTCAAAAACTACAAATTTTTTCAAATTTCTAATTTATTTTATATCAGATATGTTTTTTATTAAAAATACTTCTAATAATATTAGAAAAATATTAAAATTTGACTATATTTTTTCGCCCTTATTCTTCATCCAACTAGAACAGTAGGACTTGCACAAATAAAAGTAAGTAATAAATTCCTTTTTTACACTTCTCAATCAACAGAGGAATGTTCAACAATACTATACTATCATTAACATTGGAGTTAAAACTAAAATTTTACAATTCAGATATCTCTTCAACAATCTCTTTAACAGACTTATTAGAAACATTAATTTTAGTTGTTGCTAATCTTTCATACAATGATAAATACTTGACACTTCTTTCTATTACATCAGTAAAACGCAAACCTTCATCTACATCTCTCTTCAACCTTTTTCTCAGTACAGTTTCATCACAAAGTAAAGAAATCTTTATTATTCTATAATCCGATATATCTAGACAAGATATAATAGTATCAATAATACTTTGTTCATGCATTACCCAACAGAAAATAATATTGTCAAAAGCACTACATTTTATAAAGTTATTCAGCAATGCACAAATATTTGAAAGAACCATTTTTTTCGTTTCACCAGTAATCTGAAATGGATGCATATCCCAACACCAATCACCGTCAAGAAAAACACTATTTTTCAAGATTAATTTTAGAGACTGGCATACTGTTGTTTTGCCTACTCCCATTGTACCACCAATAATATAAATATTTTTCATTCATTTCACCTTTCAAAGTTCAATTTATTTGTTAGTCATATTTTATCACATCAATATATAAAAATAATACTTTAACATCTATCATATTATTCATACCATATACAATTGCTTTGTTATCTTTAGTTATCTTATATTCATTCCTAAATAGCTTAAGTAGAAAATTAAACTTATAAATCATTTTTATCACTTAAATTCTTGAAATAATTAAATTAAAATTTATACATTTATTAATTTGTAGCATAATCCATATTCATGCTTTCTTTTATCAAAATTCCATGATACAATAATACTGCTAGATAACAGTAGTTTAATATAGAACTAATATATACATATAGTTATGTAATAATAAATATTACAAAGGAGAGTGAATTGTAATGTTATCAAAACCAGCAACAATGCTTTTAGGCCTAATAAATGAAAAACCTCTTAATGCCTATGAAATTATAAAAGTGTTAGAATACATGAATGTAAAGTACTGGTTTAATATCGCAGACTCAACCGTATATACTACAATTAAAACTTTAGAAAAAAGAGGATTGATTTTAGGTACTGTTAAAAAGGATGGTAATATGCCAGACAAAACAGTTTACACAATCACAGAAAAAGGAAGTACAGAATTTCATGATACTTTGAGAAACTCTATTTTGAAATTCGATTATGACACTAATATTTTTTCTATTACAGCATTCTTTATTGAATGCCTAGAAAAAGAAGAAAGAAAAAATCTTTTAGAAAAACGATTAGAAATTTTAAATCAATATCTAACAGGAATTAAGCAAAAAGATGATGATGACTGGGAAAAGGAAGTTAGTGAATTTCATGTTGCTAATGTAAAACGTATGATTGATATAGTATTAGCAGAGATTTCTGGAACAAAAAGATTATTAGCTGTTTATAAAGGTTAAACAAAAACTGTAAATAATGTCTTTCCACATATAATTCATAGTCTACTGTTTTGTATTTATTTCATTTACTCTTCTTGCATATATATAGAAAGGGCACCTCATATGAAGTGCCAATCTATATTATATTCATTTTTATTTATTGCCTTTA
Organism: Clostridioides sp. ZZV15-6597; assembly: GCF_020657815.1. Classification (NCBI taxonomy): domain Bacteria; kingdom Bacillati; phylum Bacillota; class Clostridia; order Peptostreptococcales; family Peptostreptococcaceae; genus Clostridioides; species Clostridioides sp. ZZV15-6597. The sequence continues at coordinate 2,327 of NZ_JAGWCT010000148.1, forward strand.
GCTATTGTATAAGAGCTACTTCTCAATATATTTTTATATAGCCTTATGACAACTTGCATTTATAGGATTCTTTTTTTATAAAGCTTATTATATATGATTATGCCAAAATCGAATATTCTTCTACATACTGGCTATATACATATCCAGAATATCTTTTCCCATTTTTGTGGATATTAATTCTTGACCATTTTCCAACACTATAACAGACTTCAACTTTAAAACCATCAGGAATTGTAGTTATTATTTTTGAATCTGTTGTTCTGTCATTTCTTAATTCTAGATTTAAACCATTAGTTTTTATATTTCCTATGTAATTTCTTTTTCTGCTTTCTAGAATATTATTACTTTTAGTGTTGCTCAATTTCTCTAAATATTTATAGAGTAACCAACCTTTGTCATAATTACTTTCAACTTCTGCCCATTTTCCATCTACACAATTTAACTTAACCATTTTTCCTTCTGGTATGCTTTTTAATTTCATACTGTTTATATCTGGTTTCTCTCTTAAATTCAATTTAATCTTAGTCTTAAAATTGAGGTTAGATTCATCAAAGTTTTTTAACATTAATTCAGATATCATTTCAAGCCCTCCTCTTGCCAAATTTTAAGTTGTTAAAAATACCTAACTCTTAAAAAATAAATTTAACAAAAAGAATTATTATCTTTTTGGCAACTGGCTGACATGACCTTTATTATATAAAGATTTTAGTCCCTATAGCTTTGCGTCATTAGATTTATCTAATATTGCCTATATCTGAATAATAACACAAATTAAACATTTACAAAATAATATTCCCTCAAATTTTATATTAATTAAATATAAATTCAATTTTTAATTAATAATAAATAAAAAATATCTTTATATTACTAAATAAATTATTATTGTCTATAAATCATCTATAAAATAGTAATTTACCTAACATATAATTTTTTTAAAGCTTACTTGACAAAAGAAGTATAACACTGTATCATTATTATAAACCGGCGGTCAGTCTATTGCCAAATATAATTATAACATGTATATATATTTGTATGATTATGAAAGTACATAAAGACTACCTAATAAAAATTTTGATGAAAATAGTGGTAGCTATTGTTATCTCTTATCAATATACAGCATTAATAAAAAATAACTTATGATACACTTACTTGAGCTTTTTTATATTCAACTCAGTTTACTTACTTCAGTTATTTACATTGCTATACTTATGCTATTTTTAATTTTTAGAAATTTTTAAGAAACGAGGATGAAATATGTTAAAAAGAATATTACAAAAAGATTTAACAAGAAATAAAGTAGTAACAGTCGCATTATTCATATTTATTTTACTGGCAGCTATGTTGGTATCTAGTGCTACAAATATCATTATAGAACTTACTAGTTCTATGGCTTCCTTGTTTAGACAATCTCGTGCACCTCACTATGTTCAAATGTATTCTGGAGAATTAAACCAAAAATCAATCAATAAATTTACAGCTTCAACTACGTCTGTAAAAGAACAACAAACTGTTGAACTCCTAAATATCAATGGAAGAAATATTTTTCTAGGAAATGAGAAAAAAAGCCAGTCTGACAGTGTTTTAGAAAATAGTTTTGTGAGGCAAAATAGTAAGTTCGATTTTTTATTAGACATGGATAATGAGATATTTCAAGTAGAAAATGGAGAAATAGGGGTTCCTGTCTATTACATGAAACAAAATAATTTAAATGTTGGAGATAAGATACAAATAGTCAATGGTGATTTCTTCATGGAATTTACAATAAAAGACTTTGTACGTGATGTACAAATGAACCCTTCCCTTGTTACTTCAAAGCGTTTCTTAATCAGTAATGATGATTGGAATACTTTACATGCTAACTTGGGTGAAAGTGAGTACCTGATTGAGTTTCTATTAAATGATATAAATAAAATTAGTGAATTTGAAACGTTATATCAATCAACTAATCTTCCACAAACAGGAACATCAATAACTTATTCTCTTTATCAAATGCTAAATGCATTATCTGATGGCATTGTAGTTGCAATTATTATCTTAATTAGTGTTCTACTTATTATAATTGCTACTTTATGCTTACGATTTACACTAATTGCAACTATTGAGGAAGATTATCGTGAAATTGGTGTTATGAAAGCAATTGGTATCCAAAGTGGTAATATCCGAAAGTTGTATCTGGCAAAATATCTATTGATTGCATCTTCAGCAAGTTTTTTTGGTTATATAACCTCATTATTTATTAGAACTTTTTTTACAGAAAATATCAATCTTTATATGGGCACAGTAGAAAAAAGTGCTTTTGCTATTTTTATTCCATTAATTGGTGCAGTTATTGTATTTATAGCAGTTATATTCTTTTGTAATCTAATACTCAAAAGATTTAATAAAATATCAGTAGTAGAAGCATTAAAAACAGGTACTTCAATGAACACTAAGCGAAACAGATATAGTCTAAAACTATACAAAAGCAAAATAACAAATGTTAATCTCTTTTTAGGATTAAATGAAGTAACTGAAAGATTTACCATTTATAGCTTACTCTGCTTTGTTTATGCTGTCTGCATCTTCCTTATGATTGTACCACTTAATTTTCTAAATACTATTCAGTCTCCAGAATTTATTACTTATATGGGAGCTGGTCAAAGTGATATTCGCATTGATTTACAACATACAAATGAAACTCAAAACCATCTTAATTCTATATTGAAGGTTATTGAAAGTGACAATGATGTTGAAAAGTATGCTTCCTTTATAACGAGTTCTTATAAGGTAATGAACCAGGATGGGACGATAGAAAATATGAAAATAGAAAATGGAGATTTTTCAACTTTTCCACTTGAATATGTAAAGGGTTCTGCACCAACAAATGAAAATGAGATTGCTCTATCTGTTATAAATGCTGATGAATTAGGGAAAAGTGTTGGAGATAATTTATCTATTTTTTCAGAAAAAGATAATGAGCTAATCCTTACTGTTAGTGGAATTTATCAAGATGTTACATATGGTGGTAAGACTGCAAAAGCGATGCTACCTTACAAAGAAGATACAATTTTATGGCATGTCATAAATTTAAATATGAAACCTGGAGTTAATTTAACAGATAAATTAAATCAGTATAGAATGAATTGTTATCCCGCAAAAGTTACAAATATGGACGATTATGTAAGTCAGACATTAGGCTCTGTTATTAGCCAATTAAGACTTGTTATAAAGCTAGCTGTTATTCTATCTATTTCGATTTCTGGATTTATTACATCAATGTTTTTTAAAATGTTGATTGCTAAAGATACATCACAAATTGCAATTATGCTTAGTTTAGGCTTCTCTATTAAAAATATACGAACTCAATATATTGCAAGAGCATTATTAGTCCTTACAACTGGAATTATTTTAGGAACTATTGCATCAAATACAATTGGTCAAAAAATAGCAGGGCTACTTCTTTCTGGTATATCTAATTTACAATTTATAACAAATCCAATAATTGTATATATAATTTGTCCAATAACTTTAATTATAACTGTATCTATTGCTATCACAGCAATCAGTATGACAATCAAAAAAATAAAAATTATGTCTATCATAGAATAAGAGGTATATTATGAATAATATTATAGAAGCTAAAAAAATTAGTAAAGAATATGTCATCAGCAAAGAGAATATACATCAAGTTTTAAAAGGAATTGATTTAACCATTCAACATGGAGAGTTTGTATCTGTTATGGGAGCTTCTGGCTCAGGAAAAACAACTCTACTTTATAACTTAAGTGGTATGGATAAACTCACATCTGGAAACATTACATTCTGCGGAGAAATAATTTCTAATATGTCTGAAGAAGAATTATCGAGGATACGATTAAAAAAAATGGGATTTATCTTTCAACAAAGCAATTTACTGAAAAATTTAAATATCTTTGACAATATAGTCCTTTCTGCCTATTTGAGAAAGGAAGAAAGCCGCCAAATAATTAATGAACGAGCAAAAATACTTATGGATAAGACAAATATTTCAGAAATCAAAGATAAAGATATTACTCAGGTTTCTGGTGGTCAACTTCAAAGAGCAGCTATATGCCGTGCTTTAATTAATACTCCAGAAATCTTATTTGGAGATGAACCAACAGGTGCACTTAATTCTAAAGTAACAAATGAAGTGATGGATATTCTTTTAGATATCAACCACTCTGGTACGACCATTATGCTTGTGACTCATGATGCCAAAGTTGCAGCAAAAACAGAACGAGTAGTATTTATGTCCGATGGTGTAATCATAGGAGAAATTATATTAGGAAAATTTAATGAATATAATAACAATTTAAAAGAAAGAGAAAACAAACTTACAAACTGGTTATTAGAATTAGGTTTTTAGAAATATTAGTACGAATAAAACAGATGTTACTAGTAGTATAAAATCAAAATGGTTATGAGTAAAAAAATCTATTATTAGAGGATCTAGAAAATAATATAAGTATAACTTTTTAAATCCTTAATTATTTATAAGAAATTTTTCATATATCTAAATTAAGATATACAACATTTTATTAAACTATCTACTTCACATATATATTAAAGCTGATGACTTATCCAATGTTTGATGATAAAATAAAATTAATAAATATTTAATTATAGAGGATTATATTATGAACATTATTAAAAGAGTACCTTTAATATTAATAGTATTAATTGCAATATTAATAACAGGATGTTCTCCAAGAGAAAGTGCTAGTGAAGTAGCAAAAAAGTATACTGATAGAGTAAATTCTGGAGATTATGAAACAGCATATGATTTACTAAGCAAAGACACCAAGAAAAAAGTTGGTCTTGAAAGGTTTAAAGAGTATCAGGATGTATTAATCGAGACCAAAAAAGTAATCGGCTATAAATTAGGAAAAGAAGAGAATATAGAAAAGTATAAATATGATAAAAAAGAATATAAGAATCTTATTAAACTAGAAGAAACTTATGATATGAAAGATATGCTTTCTAGAAAAAAGAAATCTTTAAAAATTGATAGATACTTTGTAGTTGAAAACAATCGATATAAGTTATTGTGGCATGAAAATTTTAAAAGTAACCTTAGTTCTAGGTACCTTGATTTTGTATATCTAAAACTCGAAAAATTTTCAGAAGAATCTTTTAAGGAAATTGCTATATTGCTAAAAAAAGCAACTGATGCTGATCCTAGCAATTCAGATCTTTACTATATAGAAGCATCTAACTATATGTATTTAGATGACTATGATAAGGCTCTACTTCCAATTAATAACTGCTTAAAATATTTAGATAAAAAAAGTTCTAACTATAAAAAGAAAGCAAGTGATGCATACAATTTAAAGGGAGTTATATTAATGTGTAATAAAAAATATGATGATGCAAAAAAATTTTTAAATAAGTCATTAGATATTAATCAAAATAATGATGATGCAAAATATAACTTAGATACAATAAAAAATGATTTAGAGTAACTATTTAAT
>NZ_JAGWCT010000149.1:0-7597 GCF_020657815.1 Clostridioides sp. ZZV15-6597
GTATATATTGTAGTCCAATAGTGATATAATAATATAAAAAATTTTTATAGAGAGTGAGATTACATATGCGAAAACTTGAAGAGATATTAGAGTATAATAAATCATTTGTGGAAAATAAAGAATATGAACAGTATGCAACATCAAAACATCCAAATAAAAAAATAGTAGTCTTATCTTGTATGGATACAAGATTAACTGAACTTTTACCTAAAGCTATGAATCTTAAAAATGGAGATGTTAAACTGATAAAAAATGCAGGTGCTACTATAATGCATCCATTTGGAAGTATTATGAGAAGTATTTTAGTTGCAATTTATGAATTTGATGTGGATGAAGTTATGGTTGTAGGACACCATGGATGTGGTATGTGCAATGTGGATACAGATAAATTACTAAATAAAATCTTAGATAGAGGAATATCAAATGACGTAATACTTACACTTCGTAGTGCCGGAATTGATACAAAACAATGGTTACATGGATTTGATTCAGCAGAAGATTCTGTAAAAGATAGTATTAATTTAATAAAAAATCATCCTTTAATTCCAGAAGGAATTATTGTGCATGGTTTGATTATATCACCAGAAACTGGAAAAATAGATGTTGTTGTAAATGGATATGAGGATAAATAATATACTGTTATAATATATAAGTAATATATTATTAAATAAGAAGTTGTTTCAAAATTTATTTTATTTTGAGACAACTTTTTTTATTGATAAATTTATGAAAAGGTTTATCTTAAGGTTTTTAATGAAAAATATAAGTAGTTAGCTAATTAAAAAACTTACTATTATTTATTAAAATCATAATCAATTAATAAAAAAATATTTAATAAATGAAATTTATATGAATTTTTTATAAATATATTGAAAAAATGCATATGTTATAGTAAAATAATCATTAGCCGACTAAGTAATATAAAAATAAGGAGGGTAAGTATGAATAGTAATTCTGAAGAAAAATTAAATGATGTTTTTTTGCAATTGATGCGAATATATTTTATAAGAACTCATTTTTATTTTGATAAATTAGGTTTGTACCATGGTCAGCCACAAATACTATTTTCTCTTAAGATGAAAAATGGCCAAAGTCAAAAAGAATTAGCAGATAAAAGAAAAGTAAAAGCATCTACAACTACAGTTATGGTAAAGAGAATGGAAAAAGCTGGGCTTGTAGAAAGAAAACAAGATGAAAAGGACCAAAGAATTTCTAGGATTTTTTTAACAGATAAAGGTCTAGAAGTATGTAACAAAGTAGAGGAATTTAACAAAGAATTAGAAAGAGAATTCTTCTTAGGGTTTAGTGAAGAAGAAAAGATAGTACTTAGAAGACTCCTAATGCAAGTTAGAGACAATTTGAAAGCAGGATGTCATAAACATGAGCATGAAAAATATTTTTAAGGTTTAAAACAATGTTTTTCAATTTAATGCTATTAGACTAATTAATATTACAGAGGGGAAGAAGTGTATGTTTAAATTAATTAAATATTTAAAGAAGTCAGCCTTATCAATAGTAGTAATAGTATGCTTATTGGTAGTTCAAGCAGTATGTGACCTTTCTTTACCAAAATATACATCTAATATAGTAAATATAGGTATACAGCAAGGTGGAGTAGAAAACTCTGTTCCATCTATAATTAGAAAAAGTGAACTAGATAAGATTACTTTATTTATGGATAAAGATAATAAGGATAAAGTATTAGATAATTACACTTTACTGAATAAGGAAGATTACAGCAAGTATAAAGATAAGTATCCAAATTTAAAAGACGAATCTCTTTATGAGTTAAATACTAAAGACAAAGATACTATAGATGAGTTAAATAGTATTTTTGGTAAATCTATTTTAATTGTATCAGGTCTTGAAGGAGATAGTAAAGAAGTAAAAGCAATGAAATCTCAGATAATGAGTCAACTTCCTACACAAGGGACTCAAGGTGGAGAAGTTGATATATTTAAAGTGTTATCAATGATGCCAATAGAACAACTAGACAAATTAACTAAAGAGATGAGCAAAAGCTTTGAAAGTATGCCAGAAAGTATGATAACACAAAGTTCAGTATCATATGTAAAAGCAGAATATGAAAAAATAGGTATTGATACAGAAAATATGCAAAATAATTATATCTTACTTACTGGTGCAAAAATGCTTGGTATAGCTATGATTAGTATGGTAGCTACAATTACAGTTGGATTTTTAGCAGCAAGAGTAGCAGCAAGTGTAGGAAGAAATTTAAGAAGTGGAGTTTTTAGAAAAGTTATGTCATTTTCAAATAGTGAAATGAATGAGTTTTCTACAGCATCACTAATCACTCGTAGTACAAATGATATTCAACAGATACAAATGTTGATGGTTATGCTACTTAGAATAGTTTTTTATGCTCCAATAATGGCTATAGGAGGAATAATAAAAGTTTTAAATACTAATACTTCAATGGCTTGGATTATAGCAGTTGCAGTAGTAGCTATTTTATCTTTAATAATTGTATTATTCTCAGTTGTTATGCCTAAGTTTAAATTGGTTCAAAAGCTTGTTGATAAGTTAAACTTAGTAAGCCGTGAGATAATTACAGGTATTCCAGTTATCAGAGCTTTTAGTACTGAAAAACATGAAGAAAAAAGATTTGATGAAGCAAATAAAAATTTAACTAAAACAAATCTTTTTGTAAATAGAGTTATGACATGTATGATGCCTGCTATGATGCTTATAATGAACCTTATTACAGTTCTTATAGTTTGGAGAGGTGCATATAGTGTTGATTCTGGAGCAATGCAAGTTGGAGATATGATGGCATTTATACAATACACAATGCAGATAATAATGTCATTCTTGATGATATCAATGATATCTATTATGCTTCCAAGAGCGTCTGTTTCAGCTACACGTATAGATGAAGTATTGGTATCAGATATAAGTATCAAAGACCCAGAAAAATCAAAAGTACAAGAATTTAAAGAAGATAAAAAAGGTCTTGTTGAATTCAAAAATGTTTCATTCATGTATCCAGATGCAGAAGAAGCTATATTGACAGATATATCCTTTACAGCAAAACCAGGAGAAACAACTGCATTTATAGGAAGCACTGGTAGTGGGAAGTCTACTCTTATAAATTTAATTCCTCGTTTCTTTGATGTTACTGAGGGGGAAATATTATTTGGTGGAGTTAATATAAAAAATGTTTCTCAACATGATTTAAGAGAAAAAATTGGATATGTACCTCAAAAAGGAGTATTGTTCTCTGGTACTATAGAATCCAACTTGAAATATGGTAGAAAAGACGCAACAGATGAAGAAATGAGAGCTGCAGCTGAAATAGCTCAAGCTACAGAATTCATTGATTCTAAACCAGAAGCTTTTAAAACTGAAATTTCTCAAGGTGGAACAAATGTCTCTGGAGGTCAAAAACAAAGACTTTCTATTGCAAGAGCAATAGCAAAAAATCCAGAAGTTTATATATTTGATGATAGTTTTTCGGCTCTTGACTTAAAAACTGATGCAGCTCTTCGTAAAGCTTTAAAATCACAAACTGCTGAGAGTACAGTATTAATAGTTGCACAAAGAATTAGTACCATCTTGCATGCAGAACAAATAGTTGTTTTAAATGAAGGAAAAATAGTTGGAATAGGAACACATAAAGAGCTTCTAAAAAATTGCGAAGTTTATGAACAAATAGCTTTATCACAACTTTCAAAGGAGGAGCTAGCTAATGAGTAGAATGGGAAAAGGTCCTATGGGAAAATCTATAGGAGCAGGACAAAAAGCAAATGACTTTAAAGGGACCATGCGAAAACTAATTGCATACTTATCTAAATTTAAAATATCAATAATTTTGGTAATTGTATTTGCTATTGGTAGTGCATCGTTTTCTATAGTAGGTCCAAAAATTTTAGGTAAGGCAACTACAAAGATATTTGAAGGATTAGTGAGCAAAGTTTCTGGAGGCAATGTAGGTATAGATTTTGATGCAATTGGAAAAATTTTAGCATTATTACTTTGCCTTTACTTGGTAAGTGCACTATTCTCTTTTATACAAGGATTCATAATGAGTGGAATTTCTCAAAAAGTATCCTATAATTTAAGACAAGAGATTTCAGTAAAACTAGATAGATTGCCAATGAAGTATTTTGACACTAAAACACATGGTGAAATACTATCAAGAATTACAAATGATATAGATACTCTAAATCAAAGTTTAAATCAAAGTATGACACAACTTATAACATCAGTAACAACTATGATAGGTGTTTTGATAATGATGCTATCTATAAGTGGTATTATGACATTAGTGGCAATTTTAATATTACCAATATCAATGTTTGTAATTTCAAGAATAGTAAAGAAATCACAAAAATACTTTAGATCTCAACAAGAATATTTAGGGAATGTAAATGGGCAAGTTGAGGAAACTTATAGTGGTCAAACAATAGTAAAAGCATTTAATCGTGAAGAAGAAGCAATTAATGAATTTGATAAATTAAATGATAGTTTGTATAATTCAGCATGGAAATCTCAATTTTTGTCAGGGATAATGCAACCACTTATGATGTTTATTGGAAACTTAGGGTATGTAATGGTATCAATCTTAGGAGGTTGGCTTGCAATCAAGAAGACAATTGAGGTTGGAGATATACAGTCATTTATACAATATGTAAGAAACTTTACACAACCAATGACTCAGATTGCACAGGTTGCTAACTTACTACAGTCAACAGCAGCAGCTTCTGAAAGAGTATTTGAGTTTTTAGAAGAGGAAGAAGAAGACCAAGTTGTTGAAAATGCAGTTTCAATAGATGGTTTAGAAGGTAAGATTGATTTTGAAAATGTCAATTTTGGATATAATTCAAATAAGACTATAATAAATGATTTCTCAGTAAATGTTAAACCTGGTCAAAAAGTTGCTATTGTTGGACCTACAGGAGCAGGTAAAACTACTATAGTTAAGCTTTTAATGAGATTTTATGATGTTAATAGTGGTTCAATACTAATTGATGGTCATAATATTAAAGATTTCAATCGTAGTGAGCTTAGAGAAATGTTTGGTATGGTTCTTCAAGATACATGGTTATTTAGTGGCTCGATTATGGAAAACATAAGATATGGTAAACTAAATGCTACAGATGAAGAAGTTATAGAAGCAGCTAAATCTGCACATGTTCATAGATTTATCAAAACATTGCCAGATGGATATAACATGAAATTAAATGAAGAAGCAAGTAATGTTTCTCAAGGTCAAAAACAATTATTGACTATAGCTCGTGCCATTTTAGCAGACCCTAAAATCTTAATATTGGATGAAGCTACAAGTTCTGTTGATACTAGAACAGAAGTATTAATTCAAAAAGCTATGGATAATCTTATGGAAGGTAGAACAAGCTTTGTTATAGCACATAGATTATCAACTATACGTGATGCTGATATGATTCTTGTTATGAATGAAGGAGATATAGTTGAACAAGGAAACCATGAGGAACTTCTAAAGAAAGGTGGATTCTATGCTAATCTTTACAATTCTCAATTTGAAGAAGACGAAGCAATGTAGTAAGAATTTACTTTAAAATATTAGTATCGTTATGAGATAAATATAGAATAAACTAGGTAGATAAGATTATATTTTGTAAGATATAATCTTATCTATTTTTTATGTATTTACAAAGTATGTATTTTGTTATAATATATAGTAAGGAAAATGTTGGAGGTGATTATCAAAATGTATATTTAATCGTATTCTTTAAATTTTATTAATAATAAAATTTAATTTTAATAGTTAACAATTATGTAAAGTTGTGTATTTTAGTTACTTTTATTAGTTGTGTAAAAAACTACTTAAATTTAAGAATTGGGTTAAATATAATATAATAATCACATATTAGTCAACTAGATTGGCATATTTTTAATATATATTTAGAATTTTAATCCTTCTTATAATGTAAGTAGCTTGTTTTGTATTACTTAGATTTATAAGGAGTTTTTTTATTGAAAAAACTACATAATATAATTGAGGAGAGGTGTTTTAAAGTGATTTTTTATATAAGATTAAGAAAATAACGCACGATTATGGTTATTATAATATTAAATTAGAAGTATAATTTAAGGATAAAATTAAACAAGCAAATTCTTAACGAATTTAATTATAGAGCCATAATCTCGTGCTATATATTAAATAAAAAATAGTATATAAGGAGAATATGGATATGGCAAAAAAAGGAATAATAGTAGGACTAAATATAAATAATAAATCTGAGGATTTTAATGAACTAGTGATTGAGCTTGAAAACTTATGTTTAGCATGTAATATTGATGTTGTAGGAAGTATAACTCAAAATGCAAAGCAGGTTAATAGAGCATATTATATTGGTACAGGTAAAGTTGAAGAATTATTAAATTTAATAGAGCAAGAAAAAGCGGATATAGTTGTATTTTATAATGAGCTTTCTACATCACAGCTTAAAAACCTTGAAGAAAAATTTAACTGTGAAATTATAGATAGAACAGCATTAATACTTGATATATTTGCACAAAGGGCAAAAACTAGAGAAGCCAAGCTTCAAGTGGAAGTAGCAAGCTTAAGATATATGTTACCAAGACTTATAGGCTCAAATGAAAATTTAGGGCGTCAAAGTGGTGGAGTAGGTACTAAAAATAGAGGTTCTGGTGAAAAGAAATTAGAGCTTGATCGTAGAAGAATAGAAGAAAAGATAACTTCTCTAAACAGGGAATTAGATGATTTAAAATTCCAACGAGAAACTCAAAGAAATATGAGAAAAAAATCGAATCTTCCAAATGTAGCTTTAGTTGGATATACAAATGCTGGAAAATCTTCAATAATGAATGAATTAGTTGATATATTTAAAAACTCTGAAGAAAAGAAAGTATTTGAAAAAAACATGCTATTTGCGACATTAGAAACTTCTATTAGAAACATAGTTCTTCCAGATAATAAAGAATTTTTATTGTCTGATACAGTTGGATTTGTAAGTAATCTACCACATGATTTAGTAAAAGCATTTAGGTCAACATTAGAAGAAGCATGCGAAGCAGATGTGTTATTACATGTTATTGATGTTTCAAATCCAAGCTATAAAAATCATATTAAAGTAACAGAAGATACTTTAAAGCAAATTGGTGCAAATGATATCCCTATAATAAATGTTTACAATAAAATTGATTTAGTTCAGGAAGAATTATTAAATGATACTGTAGATGATATAGGCAAGGAAGGGATATTTGTTTCAGCCAAAAAAAATATAAATATAGACAAAATGATAAAATGTATTTGTGATAGTATATTTAAAGATTATGTAAGATGTAAGCTTTTGATTCCGTACAGTGAAGGGCATGTAGCTTCTTACTTTAATAATAATACAAGTGTCATAAATACAGAATATATGGAAGAGGGAACTCTTTTAGATGTAGAATGTAGTAATATAGAATATAACAAGTATAAAAAGTATGTTTTAGAATAAACTTTGTAAAAGGTATTGTAATCTAGAATTTACTTAAAGCAGTTAATTTAGAGTTAAGTTGTAAAATTATTATAAATTATAATTTGTATAAAGCGGTATAGCTATCTAAGCTATACCGCTTTATTATATAT
>NZ_JAGWCT010000150.1:0-7246 GCF_020657815.1 Clostridioides sp. ZZV15-6597
TGTATTATATTACTATCATCTAAAGAACTGTTATTATCTTCTTGTTTCTGTATTATATTACTATCATCTAAAGAACTATTATTATCTTCTTGTTTCTGTATTATATTACTGTTATCTAAAGAATCATTATTATCTTTTTCTTGAACTATATTATTAATATCTCTATTATTAAAATATAATTTTTCTAAGTTACTAATTCTATCATTAAAAGTTTTTTCTATTGTATTTGTTATGTTTTTTTGGACATTAGAAGGTAATAATCTTGATAAAGATTCTAATAAGCCATCTGTATCAAATGGATTATCTTCAGATATATTAACAGTAGAACTATTGATACTAATAGATTGAGAGGTTATAACATCTGAAAGAAGCTTAGCCTGACACATTGCCTTTTTATGATTTTCAGTGATTTGGTTTATTCTATTTTTTACTCTCTCAGGAAGTGAGTTTTCTTTTATCTTTTTATCAGCTAAATTTCTAAATTCCTCGTCCTCAGCATATAAAGATAAAAGAGTTTTTGTAAAAGGTGCTAATTCTCTCTTTTTTCTCAATGGATTTATTAATTCTTCCCAAGTTTTAGAATCTTTTTGATAGGTACTTGTTATACTTATTGTTACTTCATTATCTTTTTCTCTAGTTTCACTCATAAATTATATTTTATTAAACAGAAGTAATTGTTTAATATCCTCCTTCCTCTCACTTAGTTTATAATTTTTTAATAATGTTGGCGAATTTATAAAAAAAATGTTTTTGATAAAAAATTACTGTTTTAAAATACAAATAATAATCTTTTAATGAAATTATAACATAGAATAGTACTTTTTACAATTTTGGTATTCTTAATAAGAGAATAAGTTTTATGATATTATTTTTTAATTTTTAAAAATAATATTAATTATTAAAATTAAATGTTTTATAAAAAATAATACTGTTAGTTTTGAAATATAAACAGTATTATTTTGCAAAGTATTTATTTTAGTGATATTCTATCTAATAATATAGCATGTCTTGTAACAATTTCTTCTTCTTTTCTATCAGTAATATACATTAAGACATCTTTAATATTGACCTTATATTTAGAAATAATAGCTTTTTCTCTATCAAATCGTCTAGCAAACTTAAGAGCTGTTTCATAGGATAAGGTATAACTAAACCCATTCAAATTTTTATTACCACTTCCTCGGTAAACTAAAAGTTCATTATTCTTATTAAGCTTATTTATTAATTGATTATTTAAATTGCTCATTACATTACCCTTAATATTTAATAAAAACTTTTCAATTAAATCAATTAGCTTTATATAGCAACTGCCATCTTCTATTTGACTATATACATACATTCCACATTGATATAAAGACTTAGTAGTAAAAGATTTTGGTTCATTATCTAAAAAATTATTTACCATCAATGAATATTGTTCAAATAAATCTGACTTACCATGTAAATTTACTGCTTTAATAGCATTATCTTCTAGTAAAGCATCATGAAAGTATTTCTTTCTATATATGTAAATATCTTTTATTAGCTCTGCAATTTTATCTTCATTTTCAAGTATCAGCTTCTTTATTAGTGTTATTGATAGATTGTTATTTAAATCAAATTTAAATAATATTGAAAAAAGGTCAATGCTAAAAAATAATTCTGTATCATGTATAATAACTTGTGATATAAAAATAAAATCAGTTCTTATAGCAACATATGAAGAATATTCATTATTTTTATCATCAAATATATAAAATAAATAATTTTCTTTCTTAAAAAATTTATCATTCATAAAATTCACTCCTTTAGATTTTAATAAAAGTAAGAAATCGTCTTGTTTACAAGACGATTTTGTTTAATAAGTGGCTATAAAGCCTCTAAATAAATTTATAATTTATTAAGTAATAGTTGTCCATCTTTTGTTATAGGCACTATGATATTATCTTGTAGATATAGAAAATTTAAATTTTCTTTTACATATGCATCAAGAATAAGAATGTTATTTGGAGAATACAAGTTTATATACTTAATAATAGTATTATTAAATAGCAAAGGCTCTATTTCAGCAATAGGAATAATACCATTAGAGCTATAACACCAAATAATTTCTCTTATAATACTTGAATATGTCTTTGGTTTCCATGAATCTATTTTAAATAGTAAATGTAGATTATGCAATTTATTTGAAGTTATCAATATACCATCAGAAAAATACTCAAATAAAGAATCTTTTTCTTCAAGTTCACTTGAGATTTCTTTAATTTCATTTAAAAAAATATCTTTAGTAACTTTTCTTGAATAAGATATCATCACATTAAAACTATCATTGATACTGTCTAGACTTAAATTTTTAGGATGTATATCATAGACAATAAATTCTAAAAAATTAATGATATTACTATCAGAAGAATTTCTAAAAATAAACAAAATAGCATCTGAAACATCCTTTATATTAGGATGAGTCATCTTTAAATATTCAAAACTAATTTTTGAAACTGTAAAATAACCTAAAATTCTTGTTTTATATTTTATTAATTGTTTTGCATATCTAGGGACTATCATAGTTACACATTTAGTCAATGTATCTTTATCTATAAATTTCATTAAAGTATTACAATCTGTATATATCCCATTTTCATAGACTAAACTTACAAAAAATCCTTTGACTTTCAAAGTATAATTAACATCAAATATTTCTTCAGATGCTAGCTTTATCATATGGTTTAGAATTTCATTGTCTAAATGAGTTAATATATTTAAATTATTATTTAGACTATTCTTACTTAAAGATAACATATTCAAATAAGATTTGTACATGTCATAATACTCATCATCAATACTTTTAATTTTTTGTTTGTAGTAAGTATATGTGTATTTATTTATTTTCTCTTTTAAATATTTATATAGTGTTGCTTCTGTCAAATTAATAAAATCAAAATTATCTAATAAAAACATTTATTTATTTTATGGTCAAAACTATAAATGTTAATTATAATTTAAAATAAAGTATATATTGTAATGTCAATCTCATATTTTTAATATTTTAGTTTTGACATTTCCTTTCTTTTAATTTTCGTCTACATAATATAATACCGATTTGCAATGAAAACAGTATATGTATAATATGTTAGTTCCATTTATGTTTATATAAGTTGGATTAAAAATAGTAATACCTATTTTATTACAGCAATGTCTCCAATTTTTAGGTTTATTTGATAATCTCTCTACTCTTGATGCATTAAATACTTTTCTAAAGTATAATTCAAAATTATTTTTTGATGGAAAGCTTCTTATCAAATAATTTCTAGCTATTTTATTTCCCAAAGCTTTATATACTTGTGTGTCTAATATATGCTCTGGTGTATATACAGTGTATAATTTATTGTTCTTGTTTAGAATCAAATCTACATATTCACCTGTAGTTTCATTTATAATCCTTATGTTCCCTGTATTGTAAGTATATTCTTTTAACATATAATCACCCACATTTCAACATGTTTTTCTAATTTAAATGACAAGATTATATTATTGTTAGTGTTAAGAAAACTCCATTTTTTGTTTCTGATATTTCTAATTCATTGTATATTTTATCAATAAATTTTAAGTTTAGTGTAGTTAGTGGCATTATTTTTACACCATCATCATCTTTTATTTTAATTCCAATTTTTCTTTTATATTTTTCATTCTTTTTAATGATAGACTTTAAAATATAGCTTAATGATAGCTTGTAAGAAGGATAAGAGACTTCATTTACAACCATCAAATTGACTTCATTTATTCCAAAAACCCCCAATAGAAGTGATTGATAACCTTCTCTTTGCTTAAGGTATTGAGATTTTCCTGTAAAAACCTTATCTAAAAATTTATCAAATTTTTCTTTTTCTTTCTTTTGTATAGTATCTACTCTCTCTATATATTTGTTATTAATTGAACCAGGAATAGTATAGTTTACAGCATCTTTAATAAAGTTTCTATCACATAAAATAATGACTCCATTCTTAGCTTTATACAGCTTTATGTGATTATCACCTTTTCCTATTATATCAATTACATCTTGATAAGACTCTTCATCTTTAGTTATATATCCCCAGTTACCACCCTTATAATAAGCATTTGCACAAAGTATTATGCCTATTTTTTCCTTCTCATTTAAATTTTCTATTTTTTCAAATATAGGACTTGTTTTATCTTCAAAATTTAAATTATTCATTAGTTAGCACCTCTTATTTTAAATATTTTTTGTGTGGTATAATCCACTATTATCAATTTTGAAATGTACTTCTCCACTATTATTAGTTTTAAAAATTTTTGAATTAATTTTATTTAATCTAGATTCTACTTCAGAACTATCTATTTTTTCAGAATTGGCTAAATCTGTTATATTCCCAGTTAAAATAACACTATATTCAGGCATAGTTACTGTTAAGAATTCATCTGTTGTTGTATCAGAAGCTCCATGTCTAGCTACTTTTAGTAAGTTTAATCTATCTATGTTAGGTAAAATATTTTTCTCTTGAGGAGCTAGTATATCTGAAGTAAATAAAGCTTTAGTATTGCTAGAATTTAACTCGATTACGAGAGACTGTCCATTTTCTTCATTACTATTTGAATTAACATTATAAATCTTAAATTCTGATACATCCAAAATATGATTTTCTCCTTCTATCTTAGGGACTTCTATATTTTTGTTTATAGATTTAATAAATGAGAAAGCTTCTTTTCCATAATTTGATGCATTAGGTGTTATATTTGGAGCAATTATTTGATTAACAGTACAATTGTTAAATACTTCTTTGATACTACCAATAGCATCATAATCCCAACTTGTTAAAATCAAATATTTTAAATTTTTTACACCTTTTTCTTTGAATGCTTTTTTTAGAACTTCAGAGTCATTAGTATCTCCTGTATCTATTAACATAAATTCTTCATGGTCTTTTATTAAAATACTGTCACTCATACCAGTATTTAAGAACCAAATATCAGTATCTACACCATTTTTTTTAGTTGTTAATGTTTCATTTGCTGATTGCATTTTGTCTAGAGATACACCCTCATGTATTTTCTCAGTTTTAGTATTCTTTTTAGTTTTATCTTTGTTGTAATAGTTCTGGTTTTGTTTTTTAAAATTATTATCATTTTCGGTTTTTAAATCTTTATTACATCCAGATATAAATAATATTGTTGAACATAATATGAATAAAGTTTTTGATTTCTTATTCATCTGAATCTCCTTTCTTTTAGCAATATAAATATATGTATTATATATTGTTATAATATTTATATCTGATATTTAATATATAATATTTATATTTCATTTATTTATTTTATAAACATTATATATATATATTAATTCTATAATTAATATAAAGATTACAATAATATACTTATCTATAAATATCATAAAATAGTCACCTCAATATTTTTTATATTATTAAACTATAAGAACATTCATCATTAATACAATGAATGTTTTTATATATTTATCTAATTGTTATCTTTTGTGTGTCTATTTTATGATTTTTATCTAAGTTAAAGAAAAATAATAAGTTTACATTTATATATCTTTGAAATTTTTCATATACTATTTGTAAACAATTCAGTACATCTTTTGAAATATCAGTACAATCTATTAAAAATACTCCAAGATGTCTACCTTGGTAGATTAATATATTTAAAAGTTTTAATAATATATATATATCATCTTCTTCTATTTCATCTATAGAAGTTAAATAAGAATTAGATTTAATATTAAAAATTTGTAAGAAACCATTTTCAAAACTGTATTTATAGTTTATATCTGATTTTTGCAAACAAGTAATTGCAAGAGCTAAATTTTCTTTAAAGATTTGATTGCTAATATTTAAAGAAGTATTTTTAAGAGAATTCATTTTGTTATTATTAATACATATTCCTTTAGAATAAAAATTTTCTTTTCTTAATTCATTTTTATTTAGTACATATATTACTGTATTTAAATTTGAATATTTTATGCCCCACTTTACATCACATCTATTTTTTTCAATCTTTCCAAACTTACCAAAATCAAATTTTACACAGTTAATATCCCCTTCAAATAGATTTGCAGCACCTTTAAATGTTGATTCTATAGCATTTGAATAAATCATAGAAGCTTCTATTGAATTATTGTTAAATTGTATTTCTATAGGTTTTTTATCTTTTGAATTTATATAAAATGTTCTTTCATCAATATTGTTAATATATTTAAAACTAATCCTCATAGTATATCTAGCTCCTTTTAATATTTTAGTTATTTATAAGTTCTGTATTGTTATTTATAATGTCATAATAATCAGTAAGTAAGATAATATATTCTTTTGATTTATGACCAAGTTGATTTTCTAGTTGCTCTATTGTCATATAATAATAGTCTTGAATAGTATGATTATCATATGTAATAATCCTATCTTTTTTTTCAACTTCAGCTAGAAAATCATCAAAGGGTATTAGACGTATTTCTTTTTGAGCAAACAATTCTTGGCATTGTACATAGGTTTTATTAGAGATAGTAATGATTCTATTGAATTTGTACCATCTTTTTGAAGGATAATGTCTATACACTTTATTAGAAATTAACATTCTTGAAGTATATATATTGTTAGATAGAGATATTAATTTAAATAAATCAATTGTTATATAATCTTTATTTTTATTTTTATTATTTATTTGGTAAATAATATCGTCATTGTTAGAAATCATTTTACAAGTACCTTTAATTTTAAGTACTAAGTTAGGATATACTTCATCTGAGTAAAATAGTTGTTTGACTCCTCCTGCTAAGATTTTAATTTCTTTTAAATCTTCTAATGTACCAGTTAATAAAGTTTTTTTAGTAAGCTTATAATCTTGTGTAAGATGCCCTGTGAATAAGATAGAGCTATTATTATAATTAATTGCTGTCTTCGCTGAAAGTATATTAGAAGTACTTTCTTTTGTTGGAATTAGTATTGGAGAGACTATTCCTCCTAAGGAAAAATCATTTGTTATAGCTTTTGTATTATCAATATTAAATACAATTAAATTTGTTAAACAACTTATGAATTTGTGACCTAAATCAATACAAATATCTCTATTTCCTTCTGATTTTTTTAATTTAATTCTCTCAAGTATATATGTGTTTACTATTTTCATATCTAAACCTCCATTCAAAATATTTAATATAATAAAAAGGGGCTGTCGCAGGAGCAAATTAAATTTGTTCTGTGAGAGCTCTTTTTTACTTACCTTAATAGGTATATTTTTA
>NZ_JAGWCT010000151.1:0-7187 GCF_020657815.1 Clostridioides sp. ZZV15-6597
ATTATATATAGCTATCATTCATTACCTTTATATGCTTGTTACAAGATAATTATATTATTTAAGTAGATATAATCATATTATCGGTCTAATAAGTATAGTAAACAGACTTCTCAATATTATACAAAAGCTTACATCTTTAAATCTTGACTTAACAATACCAAGTAAAACACCAAAAACAGTACCTATAATAATTTTTGAAATAATAACTTCAAATGTATAGTAAGAGTTATTATATAACATTATGTAATTATGTATAACATCTATATATCCTATATTATAAATACCAGATAATATAGATGTTATACATATAACTTTACTCTTTGATTTTATAAAATTGTTTAAATAATTCCATATGTACTCTCTAAAAAATAATTCTTCAAATACTGGAACTATTAATACAGATAAAGTCATCATAGTTACATAAAAAAACATATAGCCTCTATTGTAATAAATTGAGATTACCACTAGAGATAAAGCTACTATAAAAAGTATCAAATTACATCTTTTTATAAGTACATTATCTTTATTTTCATTGAAAGCTTCTGTGATTTTTCTATTTCTCACCTTGTTATACAAAGAA
The DNA here is from genome assembly GCF_020657815.1 of Clostridioides sp. ZZV15-6597. Lineage (NCBI taxonomy): Bacteria > Bacillati > Bacillota > Clostridia > Peptostreptococcales > Peptostreptococcaceae > Clostridioides > Clostridioides sp. ZZV15-6597. Next base: position 581 of record NZ_JAGWCT010000151.1, read on the forward strand.
TTATTTTTTAAAAATAAAATTAATGATAACCCAACTATTGTAAAAGAAATTAAATTTACAATGTTAAAATTTTCAAGGGTAAATTCAAATTGACTTAGAAGTATATAATTTAAAATCATCCTTACTATCTGAACTATAAACATCAATGAAATAGAATCCATTATACATTTTTTATAACTATACTTCATCCCCAATTTAAATCACCCCATGTATATACTAATCGTAAAGTCCATTTAATACTCTACTCACAGTTGCTTTACTCCAACTTGTTTCACTTGAAATTTCTTTATAGCTTAAACCATCTCTTCTCAAGTTTTTTATATTATTTATATCATCATCAGTAATTTGTTTTTCCTTTGGCTTAAGACTATTTTTGTAGCTTCTAAGTCTATCTAATTCTGATTTTAAACTATCTACTTCAAACTGTTTTTTTTGAAGCTTACTCTCATAAGAGTCTCTCATTTCATTAAATTCTTTGATGTAGTTTACTTTCCAATCCTCATCAATCTTTGTTTTAAATATACCCATATTTGAACCTCCTTAAATTTTGTTACTCTAGTTATGTATCGATTATAAACATTAATTTCTATACTTATCTTTAAAATCCTTGTACATAACCCCTATATAAGTTAGTAAAATTCAGATATATTTTTACAATTTTAAATATATATTAACAATATCAAAAAAACATACTGTCTTAATATAATATATTATACATTAAAATTTATTAAAATGAACTTTTTCATAGTCCAAATCAGAGTCACAGTATGATTTTTTTTCTTCATCAGGGTAGCCTATAGAAATTATACATTCTACACTGTACTTATCAGGTATGTTCAGTTCATCTCTAATATATTTATCAGCATCTATACTATCATCATGCATCCTATTTCTTACTTGTATCCAGCAAGAACCTAATCCAAGCTCATGAGATTGAAGTTACTTCTTCTTTTTTTTAGAAATTCAATCATCTAAATCAACCCTTTCATAATAGCATACATTTTCTTTACATAATGCCCTACTAATACTGGAAATGTATTCTCTAGCCTTTGTATTATAAATACTTTTTATAATATTTTATCATAACAATAGAAAGATTTCTCTTTTCCTAGGAAACTCATTTCACCAATTTTGATAAATCCACATTTTATAAGCAATGAATTCATCTTTGAGTTTATTGAATATGTATCACTCTTTAAATATGATACATCATTTTCTTTAGCTAATTCTTCAGCAAAATCAACTAGTTTAGATGCAATTCCCATCTTTCTAAAACTTGGATTTACTGCCATTCTATGTACTACCATAGCCTTCTCATTAGACGACCAATTTAAATCTATATATTCTTTAGGTTCATCATAATTAATACATATAAATCCTGCTATCTTTCCATCTACTTCTTCTACATATAAATCTTGTTTATCAATATCAGAAACAAAGTCTTTATCTGATGGATAGTTTTCATCCCATTGTGTATTATTATAGCCTTTCATTTCCTCTACTGTTGATTTTATAATTCCCATGATACTATCTAAATCATTTATATTTGCTTTTCTAATCATAAAAATATCTCCTTATATTCATATATTAATTTACTACCTTTTTACTTTAAACCATTCTTCTTCTATATTTTTTCTCATTTTCTCTAGTATATTGTTTGCTGTTTGCTTCTCTTCATCTGTAAGATTATTAAAACAGATTTCTATACTTCTATTTTCTTCTTCAATTATTAACTCATATACTTCTAAAGATTTATTAGTTGGAGTTAAATTGTATCCTCTTTTATCAAACTCATCTTGCTTTTTATCCACATATCCTGCTTTTATTAACTTCTGTATAGCTTTGGTTGTAGTAGCCTTATCTACTTTTAACACATTTGATAATTCTACAAGGTTTATACCAGGATTTTCACAAATTCGTGTTAAAAAAGTAAATTGCCCTTTTTGTAACTTTAATTCTTTGTACTTCATATCATTTATTGAATTTACTGCTCTAGATAAAGTACCAACTTCTCTTAATATATTACTGTCTAAAGTTTTAATCAAATACACCTCCAATCAATACCTCTAAATTTAAAATATATTTAGTTGAACTTTTAACTATATTTGTATATTACTATATATTGGTTGAATATTCAACTAAAAAAATAACTTTTTTACATTTATTTTTATTCATATTTTTGAATGGATGCTTATAAATATATAATTACAGAGCTAAAAAAGAGCTGTTAATTGTCCCATATACAATTAACAGCTCTTTTTAGGCTTACATCATATTATTACTATAAACAACAACTAAATATATTTACATACCTCATCTGCAAATTCAGTAGTTGAAGCTGAACCACCTAAGTCTACAGTTAATTTACTTCCATCAAGAAATACTTTTTCTAAAGCTGTTTCTATCTTTTGTGCATTTTCATATTCCCCTAGGTATCTAAGCATCATTACTGACGATTGAATAAGAGCTGTTGGATTAGCTTTATTTTGCCCAGCTATTTGTGGAGCACTTCCATGAACAGCTTCAAATATAGCACAATCTTTACCAATATTTGCACTTGGAATTATACCTAAGCCTCCAACAAGACCAGCTCCCAAATCAGATAGTATGTCTCCATAAAGATTTGGCATTACCATTACATCGTAGTTTTCTGGATTTAAAACTAAGTTCATAGCTGCTGCATCTACAATTAAATCATCATACTCGACACCATGTTTTGATGCTACTTCTCTAAATACATCTAAAAACAAGCCATCAGACATTTTCATTATGTTTGCTTTATGTATAGCTGTAACTTTTTTTCTCTTGTTATCTTTAACATAGTTACATGCAAAGTCAACAATTCTCTCACTTGCACCTCTTGTTATTATCTTTATACTTTCAGCTGCATAATCACCTATCTTATGTTCTATACCAGCATATAAGTCTTCTGTATTTTCTCTTACTACCACTAAATCAACATCTTCATATCTTGACTTTATACCTTTAAAACTCTTAATTGGTCTTAAGTTAACATATAAATCTAATGCTTGTCTTAAAGTTACATTTACACTTCTAAATCCTTTCCCTACAGGAGTAGTGATTGGACCTTTTATAGCTATTTTGTTCTTTTTTATACTATCTATAATATATTGAGGAAGTGGAGTTCCATATTCTTCAATAACTGCTTCTCCTGCATTAACCTCTTCCCATTCTATCTCTACCCCAGTAGCTTCTACAACCTTTTTCATAGCTTTCGCAACTTCTGGTCCTATTCCATCTCCTGGTATAAGTGTCACTTTATACATTAATATTCCCTCTTTTCATATTAATTAGCTTGATTCTTAGTGTAATTTAATTTTCCACCTGCTTTTAATACATCAACTTCTTTTGCTGATAATTCTACTTTAACTTTGAAAGAAGTTCCTTTGCTTAAATTCTTAACCTCTAAAACACCACTATCTAAATTATCTAAAATATTTGGTATTTCCAGACTATCTAAAAGAGATAAATTTTCATAATCTTTTTCATCACAAAACTCCATTGGAATTATACCACTGTTTATTAAATTGGCTTTGTGTATTCTTGCAAAGCTTTTCACTATTACTCCTTTAACACCAAGATACAATGGTGCTAAGGCAGCATGTTCTCTACTTGAACCTTGTCCATAGTTGTCTCCACCAATTATAAATCCACCATCATTATCTTTTGCTCTTTGAGGAAACTCTGTATCTACAGTATTAAAACAATAATTTGCAAGATATGGTATGTTACTTCTAAAAGGAAGTAACTTAGCATTTGATGGCATTATATGGTCAGTAGTTATATTATCTTCTGTCTTCAATATTACTTTTCCACTTATAGACTCACTTAGTTCTGTATTAAGAGGGAAAGGCTTTATATTAGGACCTCTAACTACTTCTACATCGCTTCCTACATCAGAAGGCTTTATTATCATACTATCATCTATTAAAAATTCATTTACATCTAAGTTTTCAAATTTAACATCAAATTCTCTTGGGTCTGTAAGTTGTCCCTTTATAGCACTTACTGCTGCTACTTCTGGGCTCACTAAATATACTTGTGCTGATAGAGTTCCACTTCTTCCATAGAAGTTTCTATTGAAAGTTCTTAAAGATACAGAATCAGTTCCTGGAGATTGACCCATACCTATACATGGCCCACAAGAGTTTTCTAATATTCTAGCTCCAGCACTTATTATATCTCCTAAAGCTCCATTTCTAGCTATCATTTCCATAACCTGTCTTGAGCCTGGTGCTATTACCAAACTTACATTCTTATGAACTTTGTTGCCTTTTAAAATTTGGGCTACTTTCATTAAGTCTTCATAAGAAGAATTTGTACAGCTTCCTATCGCAACTTGGTCTATTTTAATCTTTCCTATATTTTCGACTTCATCTACATTGTCTGGACTATGAGGTTTTGCAGCTAATGGTTTTAATTCATCTAAGTTTATAGTAATCTCTTCATCATAAATTGCATCTGAATCAGATTTTAGCTCCATCCAAGCATCTTCTCTTCCTTGACTCTTAAAAAACTCTAGTGTTTTTTCATCACTTGGGAATATTGAAGTAGTTGCTCCAAGCTCAGCTCCCATATTTGTTATTGTGGCTCTTTGTGGAACAGATAGATTTTTAACACCTTCTCCTCCATATTCATAGACTTTACCTACGCCACCTTTTACAGTTTGTTTTCTCAACACTTCTAATATTATATCTTTTGAAGATACCATATTATTTAATTTTCCAACTAAGTTTACCTTACAGACTTTTGGTGCTTTTATATAGTATGCTCCTCCTGCCATAGCTAGAGCAACATCCAATCCCCCAGCACCAATAGCCATCATACCAACACCACCAGCAGTAGGTGTGTGGCTATCAGAACCCAAAAGTGTATCTCCTGGTGTTGAAAATCTTTCTAAAAACACTTGATGGCAGATACCATTTCCTGGTTTAGAAAAATAAACACCATATTTATCAGCTACTGTTTGTATATATTTATGGTCATCTGCATTTTCAAATCCTTGTTGTAACATATTATGGTCTACAAATGCAACGCTTCTTTTTGTTTTTACTTTATCTATGCCCATAGCTTCTAATTGAAGATATGTCATTGTTCCAGTGGAATCTTGTGTTAAAGTCTGGTCTATTTTTATCCCAATTGAATTGCCAGCAACAGCCTCTCCATCCACTATATGTTTTTTTATTATTTTATAAACTATATTATCTCCCATACTTTCCTCCTAAACAATTATATCTTAAATATATGAACCTCTAACTGCTTCTTCTTCTGTTGTACCTTTTTCATGTGCTAGTATATCACAATATAATTGAAGAATCTCTTTATCCATCAAACTTCTTTTCAATCTTATAGATGTAGCTCTTATGGCATTTAATAATTTGGTAGCGTTTTCTGGAGAAATATACATTTCATATTCACTCAATTTATTTATTACTGCTGCTCTTCCTGAATGCTTTCCTATTACTATCTTTCTTTCAAGATTTACTTCACTTGGGTCAAATGGTTCATAGTTATGTGGGTCTTTTAAAGCTCCATCTGCATGTATACCTGATTCATGTATAAACATATTATCTCCAACTACTGGTTTCCATGTAGGAAGTATTCTTCCTGATGCTTGTGACACATACTCACATATCCCTCTAAACTTTCTAGTATCTACGTTATTTAAATCACATTTATAGATGCATTTAAGTGCCATTAAAACTTCTTCTAACGCTGCATTTCCAGCTCTCTCACCTAAGCCATTAACTGTAACTCCAACATAGTTTGCTCCTGCTGCTAATCCTGCAAGTGCATTTGCTGTTGCCATACCAAAATCATTATGTGTATGCATTTCTATGTCAAAATTAGTTCTTTCATAAAGAGTTTCTATTGCATTTTTTATAGAAAAAGGATTCATAACTCCTACAGTATCACAATATCTAAATCTATCTGCTCCTGCTTGCTTTCCAACATTTATAAACTCAGTTAAGAAGTCGATATCCGCTCTTGAAGCATCTTCTCCATTTACTGAAACATATAATCCATTTTTCTTTGCAAATTCAACTGTCTTAGCCATGTTCTCTAAAACCCAACCTCTAGAAGTTCTAAGTTTATTTTCTATATGAATATCAGATACTGATATTGATATGGCTACTGCATCAACACCACAAGAAATAGATTCTTCAACATCTTTTATCACTGCTCTATTCCAAGCCATTATATCTGCTTTTAAATTTCTATTGCATATGTGCTTTATTACATTTTTTTCGTCTCCACCCATAGTAGGTATACCAACTTCAATTTGGTCGACACCTAAATCACTTAACATCTCAGCAATCATTATTTTTTCTCTATTCGCAAATACAACCCCAGCTGTTTGTTCTCCATCTCTTAAAGTAGTATCTACTATTTTGATTTCCTTTGCTCTATCTTTTGATATAATGCACATATTAATGCCCCCCTTAGTATACATTTAGTTTTAATAATATTAGGTCTTATTTTTCAGTGATGTCTCTAACTTTTGATTATTTTTTTATTTTTTATTCATTTTAATTTCATTTGCAATTTATTTTTTTAGCTTTTCATATCTTGTAATCTATTATAT
>NZ_JAGWCT010000152.1:0-7163 GCF_020657815.1 Clostridioides sp. ZZV15-6597
ATGCTTCTGCAGGAAATGAATATGATATTTATCTTACTAAAATAGGTGATTCTTGGAAGATTATGTCTGCAACAATAAAAGTAGAAGAAGATCCAGTAGATTCTTATTTTGATGTTAATAAGGAATTAGGTTATTCAAATGGTAAAGAATTAAAAGATGTAAATGTCAAACAAAATCTAAAGAAGATGTTAGACAAAATGAATGATATAAAAACAAAATTATAAAAAAAAAAGAAATATAGAAAAATTTGCTAGTAAAATTTAATAACTAGAATTATAATTAACTTATATTAAAAAATTAAATATAAAAAAAGACTACTGCTCGTATTAGGTTGACAGACCTTATAACGAGTTAATACCAACTACCGACGAATAGTTAAGTAACAGTAATCTTTTACTATAAGTTACATACTAAATGTTTTGACAGAACATAGAGTATATAAAATATAGCTGTTATCTTCTTAGATATACATAAATTATAAGAGATGAAAGAAAAAAAATCAAGATGATAACGATAAAAGATAAAAATTACGGACTTGTTCAGATAGTAGGACAAGTCTTTTTTAATGTGGTTTTATGAGGAGGAGTATTTGACCAAGAGCAATAGGGACACCCGACAGGGAACACCCTAAAGAGCCGACAAAATACTGGGATTAAGTTTCCACACCATATAAATATGTCTGGTACCATATTGAAGGGGTGAGAGTAGTAACTAGGCACTACAAAATATAAGAGCTAGGGGAGGCAACACTTAGTGGAAATACTCAAATATACTGTCTATTGTCGGGGTGTTGGTAGACTGTGTTAAATCACAAAGTGGAGTATTTACTTGTATCAGTCCAACGTTGTGTGGTCGTAACACACCAATCCTATTGGGTTTGAATGATATGGAAAGTAACCACGGACAGTAGTTCGTGGGTAACTGCGTCCAATTACAAAGCCTTTAGGTTTGCATTAAAAGAATAAGTAGTCAATAAGATTTAAAACATGTATAACAAAATTCGATATAGGTCAAGTCCCTTCTGACTTGGCATATTGAGAATGCGTTAGTAACAACTGAAAGCCGTAGGTTGAAGGCGTAAGTAACCGTTAGGTTATAATGTTATGTAACATATGTAATTAGTATGTATCAAGTATTTAAAGTAATAACTGATTAAAACTAGATACTAAACTGGTGTAACAATCGTTTTGGTGAGTTTCGCTAAGGATTATATATTGTTAAAAGATAGGAAATTTTACATTAAAAAATATGTGTTTTTGGTGGTCTGATAGTGGTCTAAGTGTGTATTTTTGAGTGATTTTATGACCCCAAAAAAATGACCTATAAAATAGATAGTATTTTGATTTTAACCAAAGAGTTTTACTAGGCTTTGCCTAGTTCTCCATGTTCATGAAATAAATGAAATTTATGTAATATGGGGGCAAAAACTCCTTATGCTCTTTTTTTAAAAATAACTTTACAAAACAAACAAATAAGGGCTTATAAAAATAAATAAATACTGGAATATAAAAAGAAAGTTATAAGGGCTTACAGAGGCACACAGAGCCTTAAAAACATACTTCAAACTGTAAAATTATGTAATTAAAATACTCGTTTTATCATATTTAATTTTACAGAACTTTATTAATAAAAAAGTAGGCAGCTTAAAAAAGTCACCCATTTAAGGTGACTTAATTTTTATATGTAAATTAATAATTGTGATACTATTTTACAAGTGTGCCACATATGCTAATCTTTCCCATGTTCTTGCTCCAACAATACCGTCAACACTTAAACTATTGCTTGATTGGAAACTTCTAACTTTTGTATATGTTTCACTTCCGAATTGACTGTCAACACCTAGAGAATAACCACAAGCTTTAAGTAATATTTGTACTAGATGTACGGGATTACCACTTTCTACTTTATTATACCCTACTAGAGTTGATGTTTTAACAGTATAATTTTTTGTACCAGTTACTTTAAAATATGTGCCATAAAAAAATATATCAAAACCATCTTGACTACCTTTATAATTTTTTAATCCATAACTTTGCATTTCATCAGCTGGTATAAATATTTCAGCTTTAGCTGATGGTGTTATGCCTAGCTCATCACATTTATTTTTATATTTTTCTTTAATTTGTTTTGGAGCATTATCATAAGTAAAGGTATAACCTTCAATATGAATTGTCCATAATGGCTTGTCTGTTTCTGTGTAAGTAGAATTTGTTTCAGTATCTGCGAATGCAATACTGCTTGTTAATGCAAATAAACAACATAGCATTATCAATATTTTTTTAACTTTTTTTAACATAAAAACCCTCCTTTGAATATTATTTAATTATCCTAGAATGTAGGATATTTTAAATGTCAACATGAATTTTATAAACTGAATCTTTCAGTGGAAATTTTTTGTATATTGAATGGTCTAATGATTTATAAGAAACAGAGTCAATAGTCAAATATGTAAGAGAAGATAATAAACACAATATTAATGCTATTATTATGCCTTTTCTACTTTTGGTAACAAACATATTATGTAATCTTTTTTCAAATCCTTTGACTCTATGTAAACCAGTAGAAAATTCATTGTGTATATTTGTATTTCTTTCAATTGAGTTTACAACAGTCATAGCATAACTTTGTCTATCCTCAAGACTACAATCTTTTAAAACTGTTTCATCACAATGCATCTCACAAATATTTTCTACAACTCTATCTAATAGATATACAAGTGGATTAAACCAATAAACACATTTTAAAAATAGGATTAAGTATCTAATATACAAATCTTTGCTTTTATAGTGAGTCAATTCATGTCTTAAAATCCAATTTAATTCTTCTAAAGAATAATCATGTGGAGGTAAAAGAATATATTTTTCAAATAATCCAAAACAAGAGGGATTATCAACTTCATAGGTATATTTCAGTTTTATATGTTCTTTTATTTTAAATTCATTTAATAAATTGCTATAAAGTTTATTTACTTCTATTTCTTCAATATCATATGATAAGTCAACTATTAAGCCTTTGAATTTCAAATATCTTTTGATTGTTCTGATAAAAAGTAATAATGCAATGGTAACCCAAACAAATACAATAATATTTTTAATATTTTCATTGATTGGGAATGTATCTATATTTGAATTAACAAGTAAACTTTTAGTATTTAACTTACTAGTGGAAGACATTGTATATGTGTATGTAAATGGAAAAACCAATTTAGCTATAACAATCATCCAAATATAATAATTAAGTTTTTTACTAAAATTTTTAAGTAAAGTTGTATTCAAAACTATTAAAATACAAATAATTAAACTGCTTATAAGTGTTGAACGAAATAAATTTTGTAAAATTAAATTAACCATATAATCTACCTATTTTATTTTTTATTTTGCATATCTTTAATAAAGCTTTTAAATGTTTTTATTTCTTCTTTGCTAAATTCTTTTTTACTCATTGATTGAAGTAAACTTGTAACAGATTCATTATGTATGTTTTTTAAAAAATCAAAAGTTTCATATTGTAAATAGCTTTCTTTATCAACTAAAACAGTATATGTCGTATATGTTGAATGCTTTTTAGCAGATAAAAAATTTCTTTTTACTAATCTTGATAAAAGTGTAAGTGTTGTGGTCTGCTTCCACTCATGACTCATTATAGAAACTATGTCTTGTGATGTCAATACCTTGTCAGATTGCCAAAATAGCTTCATTATCTTCAATTCAGAAGGTGGTATTTTTTTAAACATAATTAATTCCCCCAGTGCCTTTTTAAAGTTTTTTAATTTTACTTTCATTCTATAAAAATAGAGTGCAAGAGTCAAATTAGTATAATTGTTTTATTCTACAATTATAGAACAAAGTGACCAAAAAGTTCTCTACATAGGTAGAATACAAGGTTTAAATATTTTTAGTTTATTAAAAAATATATGTATTTGTGATTGAGTAAAAACAAGCATAAAAATAAAAAAAAGTAATATTTACTGACCTACAACTGACAAAATGCCTAAAATAAGATTTGAATAAATAGGCTAATATATTGAAAATACTATGTCTTACAAAAAAATGGCATAAAATATAATCTTTTATGTCCTTTTCTACTGACATGCAAAAAAGTCTTGTAAGTATTGCAATGACTTAGATATAGGGTATTTGAATGTGGAATTGTCGTTTTGTAAAAGAAGTTACCTAAAATAGTAAAAAATATTATTAGTTGATATAAATTATCATGAAAAATACATCCATTTCCATAAGAAAAAAATTTTTGTCTGCATGTAAAAATAGCTATCTCAATGCGTACAAACGTTCTATATTTATAGAGTTATTTGAATGTAAATTATATTTAATATAATATGTTTATCAGCTAAATAGGGGGGTGTATATGGTATATGTAAGTAGAGTAAAAGTTTTCTTTTAGTGTAGTACTTTCATTTCCATCACACAAAAAGTCCTAAAATCGTAAGGTCAAACTACCCCTTAATTAATGGTATTATAAAGTTTATTTTTTTGTTTTGCAATCATGTTTTTAGTCTGTAAATATAGTATTAATAAACTGATTCAAGGATGATTTCGTAAGGGGTGTGGGGGATGATAGATAGAGTTAACTTATATAAAAATGTAAAGCTAGATACAAGTAAGTTTAGTTTAAAGCTAAAAAAGAACTACAATGAATATATAGATTTCAAGACAGGAGAAGTAATTGAATATATTTCATCTTATATACTTGCTTGGAATGGAGTAAGATTTCTATATGCCGTAAATTCAGAGAGAATATATGTAACTGGTAGGCTTGTAATGCTACTCAAACAAGGTAATCATGTACACAATGTAGATGACTTATATAACTATAGGGAAGAGATAAGGCAAAAGGTAAATTATAAGCTTAAAGAGTTATTTAACATAGAGTTAGACATATTAGAGTTTACAGTTGCAAGCATGGAGGTAACATTTAATATTTATAATGTAAATGCAGATTTATATTTAAGACTATTTAATCAAATTATAAAAGACAAAGCTGATAGTAGATATATTAACTACGTAGATAAAAATAACATAGACACAAATACGAGCGTTTATATAAAGTCTAAAAATAATTATAAGAGCAACATAAATAAAACATACACTATTAATTTCTACAACAAATTAGAGCAACTTAAAACATTAAAAAGTAAAGTAGATATGTATAAGAGTAGTATAAATATAAATGAGATTGATTTGGAGCTTGCGACTAATACTTTAAGATTAGAGGTTAAGTGTGCAAATTATGAACTCAAAAAGTATGGTAAGACATTTAAAACATACTATGATGATATATACATATGCAGAGATATAGTTCTAACTAAGTATAAGAGATTCATCTGTAGCACTAGACTAGACTTTTACAATTACTTTGAAGCTAAAAAAATAGTACAAGAAACAAATAAGTTGAAGAAGAATAGTAAAAAGAAGCTATTGCAATATTTAGAACTAAGATATGCTAAAAAGAAAAAGTATAGCAAGGAAGAATTAAAGAAATATTTTAAGATGTTAGAAGCTTTAAACATAGCACCTGCACTTATTCCGACTATTTACAAAACAAACAAACTAGAGAGTCCAATTAGATTGCTAGATAATAAATTGTTTGATTTAAAGGATGTTCATAGATAGAATAAGAATATAATTGTAATACATATGTATTACAATTATATTTAAGAGGTGAAATATTATGAACTGGAATGATTTAAAAAAATGCGATATTAATGACATTGTAGGATATATAAATGAAAAATTGATTAAATACAAAAGTCTTAAAAAAGTTTCAGATAAATTAGAGATTAATGAAAGCACAATAAGAAAATATCTAAATAGCAAGGGTTACAGAAGAAAAGAAAATCAATTCGTACTTTTAGAATACACATGTAATCCCCGAAGTAATACAGCTAAAAATAAAGAAAATAATTCAATTAGCAATCATGATGATATAAGTAATATAGATGTAATATCAACTCCAAAATTAAAAGAAAATATGCTTTATATATCACAAGAAACAGAAACTTTAAAAGAAATGATAGAATGGTTTAAAATTAATAAAACTGGTAAATCAAATTCAGATGTTATTGAATTAAGAGAAGGAATAAATATAGATTTACCTGAAGCACCAATTAAAAGAACTACTATTAGAATTAATGAAAAGATATGGGACGAGTTTGATATTTTGGTTGAAGAAAATAAACCATATGATAAGCATGACCTAATGGGACAAGCCTTAAAAGAATTTATTGATAGATATAAAAAATAAAAATATTCTCAGAATAAAGGTAATTATTCTGAGAATATTTTTATTTTATTGACAAAATAATTCTACTATTGTACAATCACATTAATGATACTACATAAATAGAATGTTAATTTAACAATATTTACATAAAAAGTTTATACATTTCAAATCACTTACTTAATTTAATTACTCATATCACATAAGTCCAAATAATAAATTAAATTTGTTTAAAAAGTAATGCTTCAGTTAAAATGAGTTTGAATTTTTTAGTTCTTTTACTAAAATCAATGTTTTGTTTCATTTTCAACGATTTATGCTACAAAATATTATACATTAAGAAAACTAAGTATGGGTACTAATTTCGGTTTTACCGATTTAGCTATACAATAAACTCATTTAAATATATTTGAGTTTAAAATTGAATTACATAACTTAAAAAAGAGGGGGATTTAATTATGTTTAAAAAATTTAAAAAAGCACTTTTATGTTGTATATGTGCTTCAGTTGTCATTGGTGGCACTAATATCGTAAGTTATGCAACAGATGATATTACTGAAAAGGAAAAAGAATCTATAAAAAGTACAGTAGAGACCTTTGTAAAAGAGGATTATAATTTTAATGGTGGAAAAAATAATTTTTCAACATTAGGCTCGGATGACTTTAAAGAGTATTTAAAAGCTAGAAATGATTTTAAACAAGCTAATAATGACTATCAAGATTATAAACCAATTGATTCAAAGTATACTTTTGATTTTGAAAAAATAGAAAAAGATAGTGATAATGTTAAAGTCGATGTTTATGTGTCAGAAACTTTTTCTTATGACTTAGAGGGCAAAAGAGAAAATGATGCTTCTGCAGGAAATGAATATGATATTTATCTTACTAAAATAGGTGATTCTTGGAAGATTATGTCTGCAACAATA
>NZ_JAGWCT010000153.1:0-7069 GCF_020657815.1 Clostridioides sp. ZZV15-6597
TAATTTATAGATAAAATATCTTGAGATATATTTATAAAAAAAGAGAGATAAAATATATAAAGCTAATATTTTTAATAATATATTCTTATAAAAAATACATAGAGGAAAAAGAAGTATATAATAAAATATATTTTCATTAAGGTGAGTTGTTAAAATAGACTTTTATAAAAAATAAAGAGGGAGTAGTAAAAATTATAATAACAAAGTATATTTTTATTGAGTGTAAGAAAAAGTGAGTCTTTAAATGGATTTTAAGATGGCTCTAGGATATTCATCATATATTTAATCAAATACATAAAAATAAGTTGTTAAAATAGATTTTTATAAAAAATAAAGAGGGAGTAGTAAAAATTATAATAACAAAGTATATTTTTATTGAGTGCAAGAAAAAGTGAGTCTTTAAATGGATTTTAAGATGGCTCTAGAAAATTTGACGTATGTTTAATCGAATATTTAAAAACGTAGCTTTAAAATGGAAATTTATAAAAATAATAGTAAAATAAGAAAATGGCACAGAATTAAGTATTCTGTGCCATTTTTATGATAAAACCAGTAAATATAACGGTTACATATGTTTTATAGAAAAAGCTATAATGGAAGTAGTCAGAGGATAGTCAGAGAAAAACATAATTTAAGCTTTTTTCTTACGTTTTGAAATATTCATAATCATATTTAATTTTGATTTCTATCTGGAGATATATTTAATTGAAAGTTTAAATAGTAAGAGCTGATGTTATGATAAACTTAAAAATAAAAAAGTAATAGTTGTTAATAACTATTACTTTTTTATTAATTGTATAAAATATATTTCTAGGATAGCTTCTGCATGGATGAAACAAAAAGTTCATAACTTGTATTTGTTTCTAGATTACCACTACCTAAATCTTTTTTGTATTGGCGACTTATAAATCTACCAGATACTTTAATTTTTGTATTAAATTCAAATTTATTACATGTAGTTGCATTAACACCCCATAAAACAATTGGTATGTAGTCAGCTTTTTCATAATATCTATAGACTCTAAGTTTTGTATTACAACTTGCTCCAGTTTTTGGAGTATTCCAGTAATTTTTTTCACAACATAAATATCCTTCTAGTTCAGCTATATTTAAATATGTCTTTTCTTCTGTATACTTTACATCTAAAACATATACATATACTAAAAGTCTGTTTTTGCCATTTACTACTTTATTTGTAGTTCTTATTTGGCCATTAATATTTACCCTGTTACCTTTCTTTAAATTACTGATAAGTTTTTTATTAAACAATAAATTTATAACATCTTCTTTATCTCCAGTTTTTATACTTAACCTATTTTCATAAAATATTTCTTTATAATCCAAATCCATAAGAGACTCATTATTATTTTGTAAAGGAATTTCATGACTGAATGTAAATTTATCTAATAACATTCCTTGTAATTGTATTTTATTTGTGCCAAATTCTTTCATTATATTAATATATTTCTCCTTTCAATATTAATTAAGATAATTACATGATTTACTAATTTACTTCTTCATTATAAATATAACTTTTCCGATTACTTTATTGGATTCTAAATATATGTTTTTCCAGTACCTAGAATCTTCAGAATTCATTCTATTATCTCCAAGAACATAGTATTGTCCACGAGGTATTGTTTTCTTAGGAATATTTAAAGAATCATTATACAATATATAATCTTCTTTTATACTTTTATTGTTTATATATACAACACCATTTATTATCTCTACAGTGTCACCACCAATTCCTATAACTCTTTTTACATACATTTTCTCATTTCTACCAAATAATAATATTTTCAATATGTTGTCTGAAGCTTTTTCCTTTGAAAATACAACAATGTCTCCACGTTTGTATTCTTTTTTATCACCTAATTTATATATAGCAACAGTATCATTTTTTAATATCGTAGGAGACATAGAGTTTGTAGGGACTACTCCTGCACTTATTACAAAATTAGAAATAACAACTGATAAGAGTATACCTATAATAATAATTGAAAACATTTGTAACAAATTTAAATTCATTTTTTTAATCATCTATATTTACTCCAAGCTTATTTTATAGTCAGCATACATTCCAGATGAGATTAATAAATCTATTAATTCCTGTTGTACACCAGATTTGTTATCTTCATATGCAAATAATATTAAAACTCCATATTCACCTTTTTGAATTACTCCAACATTTATGAAATATGGTTTTTTATCAACTGTTATAGGTGCATTTGCAATCAGACCAGCATTCCTTCCATCAATAAAAGTTTCTCTATAAGTTATTTTAGTAGAAGGGAAAGAGTTAAAAAATGATTTTAACATTTCTTTCAAAACATCTTTTGGAATTTCTTCTTTCATTCCTATAGCTTTCAAATTTCCCCATACTTTGGATGGATGGCTACACTCTAAAGTATTTCCTTGAAGCTTAATTAACCAATTATTCGAAGGTACAAATTTATATTTATTTCCTAGCAAAATGTATGAGTTATTTACAGCTTCAGTTGAATTAGGCATTTCAAGTCTAGTTGGAAATTCAATTTTCCCATCAATGGTAATAAATTCTGGGACAGAGGAACCTTCTATAGTACGTAATGATGTAGTAGGTGATTCTTCAGTTATTTTCAAACCTTGTATATCTCTTTTTAACTGCTCTATCACTCTGTCTTTATTCTCTATGTTTTGGTTTAGTTTTTTATTTTCTTGTTTTAGTTGTGACACTTTTCTGTCACATCCAGTAAGTAAAAAGCTTGATAGTAGTGTTGTAATTAAAATAATTGATTTGCAATTTTTTTTCAATTCAATCTCTCCCTTTATTAAATATTATTTAAATCAAATTTTTCAGGTCCTTTATAATATTTACTATATCTTTTTATAGCTTCTTTAAAATGTTCTATAAATATTACTCCTTCACAATTTTTTTTACGTGATATCTCCATAGCATGAAATAATATATATAGCCAATCATTTTCTCTTAAGTCTTCAAATATAGAAATTAATGAACAAATTGGAAAATCATTTGAAAATCTAAAATCATATTTTTTATTAAGATACTCCATTATACCAGTGTTTTCTTTCTCATCTTGATATACTTTAATTATCTTATCAAAATAGGTATTTTGAAGTAAAAACTTTTTCATTTTTTTTTGACTACTTAAAGTAGCTATAAAGATTATATTACTGTTTATTTTTTTTATCTTTCTTGATAGTATCTTTCTTGATAGTATCTTTTGAGTAAATATATCTAATTTATCTATATCATCAATTTCTATAAAAACAGTGGATAGAGCTTTAGAAGATTCAAAGATTTTTTGTAGTTTTTTTATACTACATATATTGAATTCATTTATAAATTCTGAAGAATTAAATGAAAATAAGCTTATATTTTCATTTAGTTTACATTCTTCTGATAATACTTTTTTAGCATAATAAAAGTTTTCTTTTAAAAGTATACAAGAACTAAAACTATTTTTTTGTGATTCTGTTTTATTATCTTGTAGAAGCTTTATTATATCTTTAATTATTCCTCTAAATTCTTCTAAACTACAAGCCAATATATCTCTTTTAATATGTTCATTTATTTGCTGCTGGTATACTTTCATATATTAAAGCCTCCCCATTATTTATTTTTTAATAATCCCTATTTAATACAGTAAATAAGTTTAAGGAATATAACCTATATAATTTAGTTATAAACCTTAAAATTATTATAGTTCTTCTCTAGTATTAAATTAAGTTTACATTTTCATTGAGACTATAATTTTGGTAGCTTGTACAATATTCATCATTATAAATATCAAACATTTCTTTTAAACAATTATCTGTTGAGCACTTACAAACACTTCTATTTTCTTCTGTACAACTAACAATTTTGTCTATATCTATGGAAAAATCTCCAGTATCTCTTTGAATAATTAAGTATTTACATAAATTCATTACATCACATATAAAATATAAACTTTCAAGAGCTTTAGGATTTTTTAAAGTTTCTGAAAATCGTTCCTTTAACAGACAAACTTCTTTAAAAGAGTGTGAGATTTCAACTAATGAATATAAAAAATTCTTGTCAACAACGGCATAGGGATACTTTTCATCTAGAATAGATATAGCTATCTTATCTATTTTATAATCACTACAAATATAGTTCATATTGCTAAAACCTAGTGTAAGAACTTCATCATAATATGCTCTATTTAAACCATTCAACCAATTTGGAAGAACAATTCCGATGACATAGCGGATTTCTTTTTTTGCCAACCTAGATTCAGTGTTTGGTATACAAACAAGACAATCTCCAAAATTAGCTTCTATATTATTATTTTCTAAAGTTTTTAATATTTCAAAATCAGATTCATCATATAAATCACTTTTATGTTTAAATTTAAAGTCAGATGATATTCCTACAATAAGTGCATCTAAATTTTTAATATTCTTTTCAAAATTATATATACTTACTACTCCTCTACTTTTTTTATTAACATTTTTTGCCTCTATATAATCTTTGGTACTCATATTTTATTACCCCCTAAGTTTTATATTTTCGCTTCTAAATAATTTGAAAGAGACTTTTTTATATATTCTTTTTTTATTAACCCATTATCATTAGATTTTATGGATTCTTCAATGCTTCTATTTATTAATAATTCAATCTCACCAGCTGAGAATTTATTTGGAAGCATTTTAATTATCTCTTCTATTTTTAGATTATCTTCAAAAGAATTATTTTTTAAGAAGCTTTTTATAAGAATATCTTTATTAAGATTATCTTCTAAGTTTGGAATACTAATTATCTTATCAAAGTCTCTATTTATGTTCAAATAATTACAAAGTAGCATTTTGTTTCTTATTGTTGCTATAAAAAGTGTATTTTCATCTA
Source organism: Clostridioides sp. ZZV15-6597 (assembly GCF_020657815.1). Lineage (NCBI taxonomy): Bacteria > Bacillati > Bacillota > Clostridia > Peptostreptococcales > Peptostreptococcaceae > Clostridioides > Clostridioides sp. ZZV15-6597. The sequence goes on from NZ_JAGWCT010000153.1 coordinate 4,874, forward strand.
GCTCATTTAAGTTTTTTATTAAGTTAAAGCAAAATATTTTTAGTTGTGAGAAATTTTGTATATTTAAAAATAGGACATCTAAGTTATCAATCAGGATAATAGAAGGTTTATTAAATCTAGCAGTTTCAAATATATTATTAAGTTTTTGAATTGAAAACTTATCTAAGAAATTTGAACCATCATAACCTAATAAATTTGCATTTATCTCTCCAGCTATTGCTTTTGAGAGTAATGTTTTTCCTGTACCATAATCACCTTCTATGAGTAATCTTTTTATAGGTTCTATACCAAAAGATTTTATTGATGCTGGTCCTTTTAAACAAGTTGTAATGTAACATAAATCTTCTTTTATATTTTCTAATCCAATAATATTATTAAGATTAACATCACTTTTAATCATATTGATTTCTTCATTAAAATTAAAAGGATGAGTCTTAATAAATTTATATAGAGAAATGATAGATAAAATTAATATAGATAGAATTAATATAAAAACAAGTAAATACACATACATAGTGATTAATGTATCAGGTCCAATCGTATTATTAAATTTTACATTTATTCCAGCATCCAATAATTCTCTTATGAATTCTCTATAATTAGGATTTATAACTAATCCAGTAGCTCCATTTTTTAATTTGATATTCATCATAAATGAATCTATATCCATTATCACACTATCTACTTTATTGGATTTTACAAGGGTCATGAATTCATTAAAATTCATTGTAGGTTGAGTTAAGTTAGGTTTTGTTAAAATAAAGCTTCCTACTAACAAAGTAAATAAAACGATTAAGCTAAACAGTATAATTTTTATATTAGTTTTTCTTTTTAGAAATTTATTCATATACACCTCCAACAAGTTTATTCTTCTACTTTAAAAACTTTTACAGTTTTTTTGCCAAATGCATCACATTCAGCATGAGTTGAATAATATATATCAAGTCTATTTCCTTTAATTGCTCCACCACAATCAGTTGCTATTAAAACTCCTAGTCCTTCTATATATAATTTTGTTCCATAAGGAATAATTTTAGGGTCTACAGCTACAGTATTTCCCTGATAAGCAGCTACACCAATGGAAGTGATTTTATTCTCAGGACTAGATGCCCATTGTTCACAACAAATTTTGCATGGACAATATGCAGTAGCTACGAAATTACCTAATTCCTTTAGTTGTAAATTATCAAGTTGAGTAGTATCAGATACTTCTAGTTTTTTAGTTGAAACAAAGGTATTAGGGTTGACTAAGACATCTTTTTTTATTACATGTTTAACAACTAAAGTATCAGTTTCACTAGTACTTTCTATTGCTTGTAAAATATCTGGTTTCTGTAAAATTAGGCCAACAATACAACTCAAAAAACCTAATCTAATCAAATTATAAATTTTCATACTATTCCTCCTTAAAATACTTTATATACATCTATTGTTTTAGTACCAAATCTTACAACTTCATTATGTGTTTTTACATAAACTTTTACTTCTTTACCAGAAACCTTTTGTGAACTTGGTTGTGCTTGTCTTATTCCTAGACCCTCTATATAGATTTTATCACCAAATGAAATTATATTAGGGTCTACAGCTACATTAACCCCTTCATAATTTCTATACTTAACCATTGATTCAGAATTAACTTTACATTTTTTACAATTGCAAAAAGCACTTACTTTAAATTTGCCAATTGATTTAGTCTGAATTCCATCAGTATTTGCAGGTATTTCAGATATATTTGTTATATATCTATCATTTAATATATAATTTGGTTCTTCTAAAATTTCAACTTTTATCAGTGGAAGCTTAACATCATTTAAAGTAGATTTATTCTTAACATCATCTCTAATCTTTCTTTGACCTAATGTATATCTACGTGTTGTAAAATCATTTTCTATACTTTCTTTAACTATTTTTTCTTTTTGCTTTTTAGAAGGTACATCATCTGAACCAAAACTTAATGGGGACTGTATAAAGGTAGAAAACAAAGTTACTATTGTTAATATACCTATATTTATATAAATTTTCTTGTGTTTACTTAATTTTTTTAGAAACAACATACTCACCTTCTTTAGATTCTTTTATTTGATTCAATATATATAACATTAATTATTATTAAGAGAATTATATATATTAATATCTTATATCTATTATCTCTATATATAAAAAGAGATATATTACATTTAAATAATATATCTCTTC